>JAYTIB010000490.1:0-4522 GCA_043732205.1 Schlesneria sp.
CCCGGACTCTTCGCGACAGGAGTCCGGGGGCTGACGCCACCCGGCTCACCAAGAATGTCTCATCGACGACCGCGTGAGGTATATTTCTCCGTCCGGGAAGCGGAGTGTCGGAAGTTCAACCCCATGTCAACGGCGACGGTCTCTTCATCAAAACAACACTGTCACTTTGCCGAAACAAGATCGTTCAACTTCCAATTTGTGACTCCCTTCGCCACAATCCCAAAGCGCCTGATGCAGGGCCGGAATGAGACCTTGATATGACGCGGGAGTCTCGCATGTTGAGCTGCATTTATTGTGTGATCAGACACGAATCCGTATTGGAACGCATTCATGAAGTGGAAGCCGGAAAAGCCCTGATCGGACGGGGCGATGAGTGTGCCATCTGGCTGCCGGACCCCCATGTCTCGCGCGAGCATTGCGTGCTCAGTTGGACCGGCGAGCGTGCGTCAATACTGGATCTCGGCAGCCGCAACGGGACTCACATCAACGGCCGGCAGATGCGCGGCGAAGAGCCCCTCAATGACGGAGCCGAAATCAGGGTTGGTCCGTACATGTTGCGGGTTTGTTTCGCAGTCGGGGACGCCATCCGGTGCTTCGTCAATTCGGAGATCTCCACCTGCGTTGATGCTGCCCGAGCAGCCGATGTTGGCGCGATGATCCTCACGCCTCCCGACCTGACACCCGCGCAGTGTCGCGTCTACGATGCCTTGATAGAAGGCCTCTCGGAAAAGCAAGCGGCGGCGCGCCTGAACATCAGCATCCACACGGTCCATACCCATGCGAAAGCCATCTACAAGACCTTCGCCATCTCTTCGCGCGCCGAGTTGGTCAGGCGCTGGGCGATTCAGCAGGCGAACGTGAACCGTAAACCATGATCCCGCTGGCCTTGATGAATCCGCGCACCCGCGGCACCCCGTCGTCACACACACTTGATTGGAGAACCCCCGATGTCGCGTCAGTTCGGTTGGTCGTTGCTGGTGGTCTGCCTGTCTGCTCAGATCGCCGCCGCTCAAACGGTGTGGCCCGGTGAGGAGTGGGAGACGGCCGCCCCCGCCAGTCAGGGAATGGATGCCGCGGGGTTGGACAAGGCCAAGGTCTGGCTGGAGTCGCACAACAGCAAATCGGGCGTTGTGATCCGGCACGGGCGGATCGTCGCCGAATGGTATTTTGGCGGCGCGGACCGGCAGTCCAAGTTCGCCGCGTATTCCACCAGCAAGTCGCTCTCCAGCATGGCGACCGGTCTGGCGATCGCCGATGGAAAGCTGGCCCTGGACCACACTGTCGGCCGGTACGTTCCCGACGCCAGCCCCGACGGCAAGCGGTCGGTGACGGTGAAGCAACTGCTGAGTATGACGTCGGGGGTGCATAACGACGGCGGGATCGGTCAGCGCGAGGATCTCTTCAGCTACGCGCTGCGAACGGCCGCGATGGATCATCAGCCCGGCGCGAAGTGGGACTACAACAACACGGGACTCGCGCTGCTCAGCCCCGTCTTCCAAAAGGCCACGGGCAAACAGATCGACGAGTTTCTCGGCGAGCGTCTCTTCCGTCCCATCGGCATGTCCTCCGGCGATTGGACTTGGGAGCGGCGCGAGGAATTCGCGCTGCCGTACTCCGGTTGCCACACGACGGCGCGCTCGCTGGGCCGGATCGGATTGCTGGTGCTGCATCAGGGCCAGTGGAATGACAAGCAGATCGTCCCGGCCGCATGGCTGGCCGAATCGATCGCCCCGTCGCAGGAACTCAACAAGTCGTACGGCTACCTGTGGTGGAACAACACCACCAACAAGTGGCCGAACGTCCCCAAGGATGCGTTCGCGGCGCTCGGTAAGTGGGACAACAACATCCTGGTCGTTCCCAGCCTCGACCTCGTCGTCATCCGCCAATCCGACCTCGCCCCGGCCAAGGGCCATCAGATCGCCGAGTACTTTCAGTTGGTCTGCGACGCCGTGCAGAAAAAGTGACGCGCCCGGCCGCAACTTCTTTGGGAGTGCTCCGGCTTGACGGAGCTTTGGAATTTTGGATTGCGGCGCGGTTTCCATTAGAGTGCGGTGTGACCCAGAGGGTGCCCCAACACCGCTTTGGCAGTTTTGTTTTTTCATTCCGCTGTCCTGGCGTTCGTACCTAAGAGGCTGTGCATGATCAAGATCCGAGAGTTCTGAAAGTAACCCGAAGCGTGAGCGAGGGCGGACGCTCCACGGTCTCGTCGATTTGGGATCACCGCCGCTCGAAACGTCCGCACTCGCTCACGCTTCGGGTTACTTGAGCACCGACGCCAACTCTCGGAAGTAGAAAATGCACAGCCCCTAAACTGACTCGATGCCAAAGGGCTGCGCCCAAAATCCCAAAGCTCCGTCAAGCCGGAGCACTCCCAAAGTTTGCTTGCTTCCGGACCAGTACACGACCGATTCCTTCCGCCCTTGGAGACTCACCATGCCGGTCTTACGTTTGCTCTTTGTTGTCATGTGTTGCAGCAGCGTGGTACTGACGCGGGCCCAGGCTCAGTCGCCGCCCCCCGCGTTGTCCTTCGGTGACGCGGTGATTGAAGCGCACCTGACGCTCGAAACGGCAAAGCTGAGCGAGCACATTCACGAGGGGGCCGAATCGAAAGAAGAGTGGGAGGCGAAACGCCCCGAATTGAAGCGCGAGTTCTTCGACATGCTCGGCCTGTGGCCGCTCCCCGAACGAACGCCGCTCAACGCCAAGGTGACCGGCAAACTCGACCGCGACGGATACCGCGTCGAGAAGCTGCATTTTCAGAGCAAACCGGGACTGTACGTGACGGGGAATCTGTACCTGCCGTCCAAGATCGAAGGGAAGCTGCCGGCGGTCCTGTATGTCTGCGGACACTCCGGCCGCGGACGCGATGGAAACAAGACAGCGTTTCAGCACCACGGACAATGGTTCGCCACGCACGGCTATGTCTGCCTGGTCATCGACACGCTGCAACTGGGTGAGATCGCCGGCATCCATCATGGCACGTATCGTGAAAACCGCTGGTGGTGGCATTCGGCGGGATACACGCCGGCCGGGGTGGAATGCTGGAACGGGACGCGCGCCCTTGATTACCTGGTCAGCCGCCCCGAGGTCGATGCCGACAAGCTGGCCGTCACGGGAATCAGCGGTGGCGGCGCGGCGACGTTCTGGATTGCCGCCGCGGATGAGCGGGTGAAGGTCTGCGTGCCGGTCAGCGGCATGAGCGACTTGGAAAGCTATGTTGTCGACAAGGTCTGCAACGGCCACTGCGACTGTATGTTCTTCCACAACACCTACCGCTGGGAATGGTCGACGATCGCGGCGCTGATCGCACCGCGCGCGATGCTGTTTGAGAACTCCGGTTATGACAGCATCTTCCCGATGCCGGCCAACGAACGGATTCGCGACCGACTGGCCCACCTGTACCGCTGGTACGAGAAGAAGCCGGGTGAACTGTTCGACATCGGCGTGACGCCCGGCGGCCACAGCGACAACGTCGAATTGCGGCTGATGGCCTACCGCTGGATCAACAAGCATCTCAAGGGTGACAACGCTGAAGTCAGAGAACCACCGTTGCCGAAGATCGAGGGCAAGGATCTGCGCGTCTTCCCCGAAGAGACCGATTTTCCCGCCGACCGGATCAACGCCACGATCGATGAGTCCTTCGTGACACTGGCGACCCCGCAATCTCCGAAAACGCGCGACGAGTTTTCGACGTGGTCCGAACGCTTGCGGGCGGAACTGTCGCAACGCGTCTTCCACGAGTGGCCCGATCAGGTGCCCGCCGCCGAAGTCCGTCAACACGACAAAGAGAGCGGCCTGATGATGCTGCAGACCGAGGATGAAATCGTCGTCATGGCCAAGCGCACGAAGGCCGAGACGAAGGTCGAGCGGAACCCCGATCATCCCGAACGAATCTGGCTGGTGATCCTGAATCCCGATGAGCACGAGGGTCAACTGCCCGAATGGGCCGAGACGGTGATCCCCGCCGGCCAGGCCGCGGTGATTCTCAGTCCGCGTGGCAGCGGCGAAACGATCAAGTGGACGGACAAGAACCCGCCGAACTATGTCCTACGCGCTCACGCATTGCTCGGGCGAACGGTCGACGCCGGCCGGGTCTGGGATGTGCAGGCGGTCGCACGCATGCTGCACGAGGCGGAAGGGAACGAGTTGACGATCGGAGTCGTCGGCCGGGCGAATGCCGGAATCCTCGGTGCGTACGCCGCACTGAACGAGACCAGCATTTCCGAGGTGATTGCCGTCGATCCCCCCGCCTCACACCGCGAAGGCCCGATCCTGCTGAACGTGCTGAAAGTCCTCGACGTCCCCGACGCCCTGGGGTTGCTGGCTCCGCGCCATCTGACCCTGCTGAACGCCAAGGACGCCGCGTTCGGCCGCACCGCCAAGATCTACGCAGCAGGCGGCTACGCGGACCGGCTGCAGAGCAGGTAAGGAACTATGCCGCTCGCAGGCATGAATGAGATGTTTTCGTTTAACCGCGTGGGCATCGCCCCGCGCGTTTTGAACGTGAATCACCGCTCACGCG
>JAYTIB010000491.1:0-1637 GCA_043732205.1 Schlesneria sp.
GCCGCGCCGGCCCACCGTTGTTCCCATCAGATTCACGATGGTGGGCCGGCGCGGCGAAGCGCCACTGGTCCCACCCTACGGACGCCCCAGACTCAAAAGGGCGATTGCCCGACCGGGATGAAGAATTCGCGGTGCGGTCCACAGACGGCAACGGTAGAATCCGCGTTCACCTGCGCAGGATCTTCGACATCTCATGAACGACCGATCTGGGTCTCTCTGTCACATGGTAATCCCCCGCCACCTCACTAATCGCGCTGCTCGATGGACCATCCGGCTCACGGTATGGACGGGTCTCGTGCTTGGCTTCGCGGCGACGGCGGATGCCGACGACGTGGCGCTGGCATTGGAAAACGCGCTGACGAAAGTCATCGAACAGGCCGAGCCTTCGGTGGTGAGCATCGCAAAGGTCCGGCCTGCTCCCTCAGAGAACACCAGCGTTGAAATCGGACCGTTTGATAGAGTGGGACAACCGCCACCCGCCAACGAGGCACCCAGCGATCCCGAGAATCCCGACTTTCAACCGAACAACTTTGGAGCGGGCGTCATCATCGGTGGCCCTCGCGCGAACGAACGGATTGTTCTCACCAACTATCACGTCGTTCAAGGAGGGCCGGTGTTCCCGGCTCACGAGACCAAAGACGGGACAAAGCTGTATGTGCGGTTTACCGACCGCCGTGGCTGCCTGGCTTCGATCATCGCCGCCGATCCCCGCAGCGATCTCGCCGCACTCGCCCTGAACCTGGAAGCGGCGAAGATCGACGCCGTCGACCTGAAGCCACTCGACTGGACGACCTCGACCCCCGCTCGAAAGGGACAACTGGTGGTCATGCTCGGCAACCCCTACGCGCTCGCGCACGATGGTTCGGCCAGCGCGAGTTGGGGGATGGTTGCGAATCTGGCGCGACGCCCCCTCCCCTGGACCGACGACCCCAAGACCCAGTCGATGATGTACCGGCTGGGCAATCTGATCCAGATTGACGGACGATTGAACTTGGGGACGAGCGGCGGCCCGTTGCTGAACTTGAATGGGGAACTGATCGGCCTGACCACGTCACTCGCCGCGATCGAGGGCTATGAGAAGTCCGCCGGGTTCGCGATTCCGATGGACGGCCTGACGCGGCGCGTCGTCAAGTCACTGGTGGCCGGACACGAAGTGGAATACGGCATGTTGGGGGTACGTCCCGTGACTGAGACCCCGAGTGAGTTTCGTGCGCGCAATACTGGAATCAAGCGGGCATCGGCCGTGCGGGCAGACTTCGTCGCGCTCGATTCCCCCGCCCACCGCGCCGGCATTCAGCACGGCGACGTGATCCTGAGTGTCGGCGACGTGCCGACGTATTCCAATTCCGACCTGATGCGGATCGTCGGTTCGAATCCCCCTGAATCGGTCGTCGATGTCGTGATCTGGCGCAGCCGGGGGCTGCTCACATTGAAGGTCACGCTCGGCAAGTGGTCGGTGATGGACGACGAGGGAATCATCGAAACCACTCCGCGTTACGCACCCTGGCGCGGCATCTCCGTGGACTACTCCACCGGCCGCAAGAAGTACCAATCGAGTGACGAGCGTTATCGCCGCGCGGTCGTGGTGACCAAGGTCGCCGAGGGAAGTCCCGCTCAAGCGGCCGGAATCCAACCCG
>JAYTIB010000492.1:0-4519 GCA_043732205.1 Schlesneria sp.
CATCATGCTCGGCATTGTGAATTTGGCAAGTGGCTTGGCCTCACCTGAACAGGTGGGGCCGGAGACTTGACAGGCCGTCGGCTGGGGTGTCTCGAGTCATGGGGAGTAAGGCAACCGGCAGGAAACAACTTGACGGCAGTGAAGGCGAACCTCGCAGGGAGGTGAAGGCGAACCGTTGCCCAACCTTGATGCCTGCCGCCCGTGGTCGAGCGCGTGTCTCTGCCCAATACAAACGCACGTCCATCGCCTTCGCGCTCAGATGCGTCGATGAACGCCGGACCTTCCCCGCGACCCGTTGCCGGGGCTTCGCGTTCGTTCCGTCCCGGCCACTTCGAAGTGGGCCGAGGGATCTCGCACCGTGAACAACCGAGCCATACGTCGGCGAGCGAGAAGGCGGATGACCCGGTCGTGTTCCACCGTGTCATTGCCGCATGCAGCCAGTCTGTCCAGAGACACAGTCCGGGCCGGTCGGTTGAGACGAATTGGTGACGGTTTCATTTCCTGGCGTTTCTCGCAACGATTGAACACCGGTCTCGTCGGACGCATGTCTGGTTGGACTGGGGTCGCTGGCGACTCAAGCCGTCGCCGTTGGCTCCGGGTTAAACGAGCTTGATGGGCCGATGTTCGATGGCGCGATCGGTTTCGTATCGGGCTGGCTGTTGTTTCGGGCTGGCTGTTGTTTCGCCCTTGTGCTTGGCGGTGTCATGCGTCCGTGGTTCTGGTTGTGCCTGATGGCTGGTATCGTTGGATCGCAGGTCTGTCTGTGGTCGACCACTCTGCCGTTGGGTGTTTCCGGTGAATGGACTTGGACCCGCGTCGCCGGCGAACCGGACGCCGTTTGGAATCTGATTGGTGTCGCTGTGGCCGCGGCACTGTATGTCGCTTTCGTGGCAGCGGGTGCCCGGCGGTTGAGTGGCTGGTTGAACTCGAAACGCCGATCTCTGGAATTGTTCGGCTGGCTGGCTGGATTGGTCGCCGTGTCGTTCACGTGGCTCTGGGTGGTCCAAGAGTCCGCGCCGATCCGCAGCCGGTTGGGGAAGTCGGCGTTTGTGTTGTACTACCCCGGTTCGTCGGGCTACTTCACGAAGTCCCGCTATAAGTCTCCGGATGCGGCTAAGGCTCCGGATGCGGCGACGCTGCTGTCCGAGTACGAAGCCCTGATGCGCGAACGCGATGTCTTGCACATCGGAACGCATCCGCCCGGTTTGTTCCTGATCTTTCACGGCTTGATCGGTCTCTGTCAGCATTCGCCCGCGCTGTCGGCGTTCCTCGACGCGACGCAGCCCGCGTCGTTCCGCGAGGCGTGCGATGTGATTGCCCGGAACAGCGTCCGCTCGGTGCCACCGCGTCCGCTGCTGCCGGCCGACCGGCGCGTGTTGTGGCTGGCGACGCTGCTCGTCATGGGGGCGGCATCGCTGGTGGCCGTCCCGCTGTTTTGTCTGGTGCGGCGCACGCACGATGCGGTCACGGCGTGGCAGGCCGCGGCGCTGTGGCCCGCGATTCCCGCTGTGGCGGTGTTCACCCCCAAGTCCGACGTCGCCTTTGCGTTGATCGGGCTGTTGATGGTGTGGGCCTGGTTGGCTGCCGTGGATCGACGGTCGCTGCTGCTGGCCTTGATCACGGGGTTGCTGTTCTGGTGCGGCTTGATGATGAGCCTGGCGTTTCTGCCGGTGGTCCTGTTCATGGCGATCGTCGGTTGGCGACCCGTGGCTTCGACGGCGTCGTCGACGGAAACAACGGACTCCGATACCGCACTCACGTTGTGGATGAAGGGTGCGCCGCCGATCCATTGTCTCGTCGCCGGCGCGGCGGGGTTTCTTGTTCCGACACTGCTGTTGAGTCTGTGCTGCCGCATCAATCTGTGGGCGGTCTGGTGGCTCAACTATCAGAATCACGCGGCGTTTTACGTGCAGTTTCCGCGCACCTATTGGAAGTGGTTGCTGGTGAATCCCCTCGAACTGACATTCGCGGCGGGGTGGCCGGTGATGTTGTTGTCGGTTGGGTTTCTCGGGAGCGCGGCGCGATCACGACGCCATGTTGCCATGCGAGTCGCCATCGGTGTCGTGGTTGTCTGGGGCAGCTTGTGGCTGACGGGGAAGAACTCGGGTGAAGCCGCGCGGCTGTGGATCGTGTTCCTGCCGTGGCTGGTCTGGCTGGCGGGGATGCGGCTGGCCGAAATCAATCAGACCGGCACCCGCGGCTGGTATCGACCGTCGATGATTGTGCTGGCCGTGCAGCTTGTGGTCTGCGCTTTGACCGTGGCCCGCGTGAGCGGGTTTGATTTGTAGCGCGAGGAAGATTCACTGAACGGCGAATGAAAGTTTCGCCGACATACAAGCACGATGCGCAAGCGAGTGTGTCTGAAAACTCACTTGCTTGCGCCGCGTGCTTGTATGCCGATTCCTGCCGCTCGCTTCATTGGGCACTGACCATGTCCGGCCGCAGGCGCTTGGCGTCACGCAGATATGCGCAAGCGAGTGTGCCTGAAAACTCACTTGCTTGCGCTGCGTGCTTGTAGGCCCATTCCTGCCGCTCGCCTCATTGGGCGCTGACCATGTCCGGCCGGAGTCGCTTGGCATCGCGCAAATAAACGTGGACGATTTCCGCCTGCTTCTTGTCGGTGTTCACATGCAGGAGGACTCGGATGCAGCGCGGCACCGAGGCGGTGGGGACGGCGATTTCCGACGCACACAGCAGCGGAACCAGTTTCATGCCGAGTGCCCGCGCGGCTTCGGCGGGGAAGGTCGAAGTCAGGTCGGGCGATGTCGTGAAGATGGCGGAGACGACTTCGTCGAACTCGGTGATGGCGTTCACCCGCAGCAGTTCCTGCAACAGCTCGCGCGTGGCTGCCAAGATCTGCTCGGGCACATCGGCTTCGACGCTGGTGGCTCCGCGAATCCCCCGGACCGACATGATCAAACGCTCCTCCGAGCTTGTGAGTCTTTGTGGCGTGGGTTTCAACCCACGCCAGACGTCGTACCGCGTCGGCTAAAGCCAACGCGACATCTAGTGGCGGACCGCCATTGAACTGGAAAGATTCACACGCTCTCCGTGTATACGTTGACAGGTCTCCAGAACCGTCCGTCGAACCCTGCCTGCGCCCGGCGAACACCGTGCGGGGATAGAGAAATATCCGATTTCCCGCAGGCCCGCCAGTTGGTCCGGATTCCTCTTTCCGATTTCGGCGGGTTGAGCTAAAAGTCGGGCCGGGACAAGGATCGTCCAGCCGTGCCGGTGCGCGCGGCAGAAACTCAACCAGGGAGGGCAACGTGGGTCACACCGTCGGTTCGCTGGCAGCGCTCGTTCAGGGAGAGGTACGCGGAGACGCCGACCGGCCAATCTGCAACGCGGCGGCGATCGAATCGGCCGGACCGGATGCCGTGACCTTTGTGCTCGACGAAAGCCACGTCAGCCGGCTGCAGGCTTGTCGGGCGGGTGCCGTGATTCTCAACGCCAAGATCGCGCCGGGAGTGACCGTTTCGCCGAACACGTCGCTGATTGTCGTCAGCGATCCGCATGCGGCCTTTCAGCGGATCCTTCCCGAATTTCGCAAGATTCGCGGGCGGCCCGCGCGGGGAATATCCCCCCAAGCCCACATCAGCCGGTCGGCAAATGTCGGGGCCGACTGTTATGTCGGGCCGGGAGCCTGCATCGGTGACGAGGTGGAAATCGGGAACGGGTGTGACATTCATCCCGGCGTGGTGATCGGCCCAGGTTGCCGCCTGGCCAACGACGTGATCGTGCATCCCAACGCCGTTCTGTACCAGGATGTGACGTTGGGAAACCGGGTGATCATCCACAGCGGTGCCGTCATCGGCGCTGATGGATTTGGATACCGGTTCACCGAGGGACGGTTCGTGAAGATCCCCCAATTGGGAACGGTCGAGATCCACGAGGACGTGGAAATCGGCGCGTGTACGACCATCGACCGGGGCGCAATCGGTCCCACGATTGTCGGGGCGGGAACCAAGCTCGACAACCTGGTGATGATCGCCCATAACTGCGAACTGGGTCAGCACAACGTGTTCGCCTCACAGGTCGGCATGGCGGGATCCTGCACCACCGGAGACTACGTCCGGCTGGGGGGCCAGGTGGGAGTCAGGGATCACGTGCGGCTGAATTCGGGCTGCATGGTCGGAGCCAAGGCGGGTGTTCACAAGGACATCCCCGCCGGAGAAATCTGGGTCGGCTACCTGGCGAGTCCCGAAGCCGAGCAAAAGCGTCTGGTGTTTTCGCTGAAGCGAGTTCCCGAGATGCGCGACCAGGTGCGGACGCTGGGAAAACAGGTGGCGGAACTGATGAAACAAATCGAAGAGTTGCAGGCACACAGTCCCGAAGAACTTCGCAGGGCAGCCTGAATGCCTATTGAGAAAGGTAGGACGGGCACTCTTGCCCATCCTACTAATTGAAAGCCGACGGGCAAGAGTGCCCGTCCTACAGGTTTCTTCAAAGGGCGGCCAACTCGCTAAGGACCGGCACAGAAATAACTGTCGCAGATTGTCGTGGTTCGCTCCGCGAA
>JAYTIB010000493.1:0-1634 GCA_043732205.1 Schlesneria sp.
GCCCTGTAAAACCCACCAAACGCTGACAGGCAATCGGTTCGACTCCGAGCGCCCTCCGCTCAATTACCAGGGGTGCGCGACATAAAAGTGAAGTCGTCAGGTTCAGGCAACCCGGCGCTCCGCCCAGAAGTCTTCGAACCTCTGATTGAAGCGGCAACAGCGCAGGGCGATGATGGCATTGGCTCCTCGAACGGTCCAGAACATACCGGATTGCTTGAGGCGTACTCCGACGATGGACTTGCAACCGGCTTCGATCACGCCGGAGCCGATGAAGAATCCTCGTTCGCGAAACTCCGGGTATCGCATCCGGGGGGTGTTGGTTTCGAAGTAATCGGCCTGTTTGCCGATCTCTTCCGCCAGACCGGGTTGCGTTCCAGCGTGCTCGGCAGCGATTTCGCGCAGCCACTCCACGAGGAGTTCCGTCCTGCCGTAATCCAGCAGGTCCTTCATGGGTGTCATGCAACGTTTTTTCGCCGCCGCATCCTGTGGGTAGAGCAATGCGGCCAGATCCCACAGGTGTTGCCTGGCATCATAGAGATCGACAATCTGCACGGCGCCCGGAAAGTGCTGATCGGCGAGGTTCCAGATCCAGACGGCGCCGTCGCCAATGACGATTTTGGTGGTGGCCCACTCCCAGCCTCTGCGCCACGCTTCCGTATAGAGGCGGTGGCCGAATTCGTCGGCGGTTTCGACAGCGCCCACATAGGTGGTGGAATCCGGGTCGCGGATGGGCCATCCGTCTTTGTCCATGGTGGTTTGCGTGAATATGGCTCCGAGCTTGCACTCCCGCGTGCGGGCGCGCTGGCCTTCGATTCTGCCGGTCCTGCCCTCAGTCTCGGTGGCCACAACCGGGATCTGGACGCCATCCATCAGCACATACATCTTCGGAATGTCCTGTTTGATAACAATGGGCAGGACGAGTTGTTTGGCGCGGTCGATTTCCTGCTCGTCCCGCCGGGCGATTTCCGCGCCAATGCTCTCAGCCGCCCGTTCGATGGCTTTGGCGGGGACTTCCAGACCCGCCAGCACCTTCATCGGTTCGCGGGCCGGGACGAACGGCATCTCGGCGCCCAGCATCGCTTCCATGCGTCTGACACCGGGCGAGGATTCCAACCCGGAAGGACGCCGGATCTCTACGGCGCCGACGACCGAAAGAAAGGACTTGCGCGCATTTCCTTGAAACGCGCCGCGTGACCGCACGAACAGGGCACTTCCAAGTGGTCGGCATCCGGCGGTTCGAATCGCAGCAGTTGACTCAGGGCACTGGCCCCGGCGTGACGCATCGCGGAACGGATCACGGCCTCGACACTCTCCAGATCGAGCTGGCCGGTTGCCCTGCGGTCGCGGAAAATAATGCGAAGCAGTTGATCTACTTCGCGGGCTATTTCCCGCAGGATTGCTTCGGCCGCTTTTTTTCCTGGGCCGACGGCGCGGCCTCAGTCACTGGCCGCAGTTCGCAGATCCGCGTATTGACCTCAACGAACTGTTGACTGAGCTGCTGATAGTTGCGGAATTCCGCCACCTCGCGCTCCGCCTTAGCCGACGCCGCGGGATTCGGAAGGGACTCGCTGACGGTCTTGCCTTGGACCTTGTAAGTGAGCCGATTCGTCGGTCCGTGCGGGGGTTCTTTGGGA
>JAYTIB010000494.1:0-1630 GCA_043732205.1 Schlesneria sp.
TCCGCGAACCAACGTTGGTTCGCGGAGCGAACCACGACAATTAATTCTGCGCCGATCCCTGGCGGGCGGGATTCGGGCGGGGTTGGTTCTTCGTTGGGTCGGTCCGAATGCCGGCCCATCAACAGGGTGTTTCGGACTTGGCAACAGTTCACGTTTACAGCAGTTCAGGTTTCAGGAGCAACACCAGTTTCGCCCGCAGTTCCAACCGCGCCCGATGAATCCGGCTGCGGACGGTTCCCAGCGGCACGTCCACCACTTCGGCGATCTCTTCGTAACTCATGCCATCCATTTCCTTCAGCACCAACGCCGTCCGAAATTCCTCGGACATTTCCGACAGAGCCTGGCGCACCAGGCGCTGCCGGTCCGACACATCCATCGCGTACGACGGTTCGTTCGACGGACTGTCGTCGGACGGCTCCAGACCACTTTCCTCGCGCCGCAGTTCGACGGAAACCGACATTCGTCGCGTCTTTCGTCTGGCACTGATGGAGGCATTGAGAGCGATCCGGAACAGCCATGAGTAAAACGCCGCCTCGCCTTTGAAGCTCGACAGCTTCTCAAAGGCACTGACGAACGCCTCTTGTGCGATGTCCTGGGCATCTTCGGCGGAACCCAATGCGTGCAGCAGGCCATGATACAAACGATGCTGATACCGCTCGACGAGTTGCCCGAAGGCTTCGCGTCGACCAGCCAGACATTGGTCGATCAGGGTTTGGTCGGGTGGAGCGTTCACGATCACCGAGTCTCAGACGACCGCTCGCGGTCGAAAGTTCCCGAATGTTGGAAGGTTTGCCGCTGCTTTCGCCGCGTGGCCCGGCGGATTGTAACGGTTGGACGGCCGCCGCGGGACTTGGTCACCGGACGGCCGCCGCGGGACTTGGTCACCGGACCGCCGCCGGTGTCCTTGGGACGGGACGTGCCAGGGTTCCAGTCATCGGCTCGGTACAAATCGGCTCGCGGACCGCCGGACGTCGGCTGAGCCAGACCATGTAACCGATCGCAATGAGAAACATCCCCACGCTGATCCATTGCGAGATTGTCAACTGCGGCCCGAACAATCCCGGTTCGTCGTTGCGGATGAACTCGATCAGAAAACGGGTGATCGGGTAGATGGTCAGGCCGATCGCAAAGACTTCGCCATTGCGACGGCGTCGACTGAAGTACCACGCCGTCAGCGCCGCCAGCACGAAGCCGTCGATGGCACTGTAGAGCTGCGTCGGATGCAGCGCCGGTGTGCAGAGTGCGTTTTCATCGAGCAGCTTGTCCTTGACCATCGCTCCAAAGGTCGCGCTATCTCGCGGAAACTGCACGGCCCACGGCAGAGACGACCCTTTCCCGTAGCAGCAGCCATTCAGAAAGCACCCGATGCGGCCGAAGCCGATGCCGAGAAAAATCGACGGCGTGATGATGTCCAGCAGGGCCAGCGGCCGGATGCGGTGGACGGCACAGAACACGAAAAACGCCACCGCCGCGGCAATCAAGCCGCCGTACAACACGATTCCGCCGTTGGACAGGTTCAACACGGTAACGACAAAGTCTCGAACTGACGTGACATCCTTAAACACCTCATCTCTCTTTTGAACCAGATAAAAGAGCCGTGCGCCGGCGATGCCCGACAGGAACAGGCAGA
>JAYTIB010000495.1:0-4504 GCA_043732205.1 Schlesneria sp.
GAGCACCTTCATCAGCGTGCTCTTCCCGGCTCCGTTGCACCCGACCAACCCATGCACCTCACCCGGCCGGATGTCGAAATCCACGTCCTGCAACGCAACCACCCCTCCAAACCGCACGCCAATGTTGCGGCAATCCAACAGCGGTGGCGACGCGGAAGATTCGGACATGGAAACGATCACGACAGAGGTGGCATCAGTGGCAGATCAGGGAATGTCACAGCGCGGCGGAAGCTCGCGGCAGTGTATCACTCGCCCCGACCAATGCCACGGAACCAAGCCTGCGGAGGAAGGCGATTCAGTGTCGGAGGAATTTTTCTGACGTGGTTTGGAAAATTTTACTGGAATGTCCGAATTGATCCGGATAGCCTGCCGCACTTCAATTCGTGCATCAGATCGACAAGTGTGCAATGCAGCAGAGTGACGGGCACACTGGCAACACTGGCTGCGGACATGTGCCTGAGAAGTTTGATTCCGTATTCCACCCACCAAGACAAGTTCCCCGTTTCGCGTCCAGACTGTTTTATGACACCACACGGCAGCCTCTTCGCACGACAACATTCACACACAGGAGATTCAGCGTGATGCTCTTCCACTGGCTGACGGCTTTGCAGAATCGCCTGCGTTTGGCCCTCCAGCGGCGGCGAAATCTTCGGCACCGCGGGTGGCGACGGAGGAACTTTTCCCATGTGCCGGCGATTGAGGCGCTCGAACGGCGGCAGTTGCTGAGTGCGGTCTTGGGCGGCGACGACAGCGTTCAACTCCAGCAATCGCAGGTGGCCGAGTCTTCCACTGTGTCGCCGTCCACTGTGGTGGACGTGCTGGCCAATGATTACAGCCAGGCGGGCGGCCTGACGATCACGTCGGTCCAGTCACCCCTGCATGGCAGCGCCTCGATCGTGTCGGCCGATCCGAACGACCCGCTGAGTCGAGACCGGTTGTCGTTCGCTGTCGATGCGGCGTTCACGGGGACAGACTGGATCACGTACAGCGTCTCCGACGCGGACGGCGATCAGGCGACGGCGACGGTGACTGTCACAGTGGAACCGGGTGTACCGGTTGGCGGGTCATTGCTGCCGACGGTAGCGGACATTGGCACGGCGATCGGACAGGGTTTTGCGGCCAACATCTTCGGTGACACCAGTTCGACCACGCCATCGACAACGGGCAATACACTTCCTGCGATTGACCCATCGACACTCTGGTCGTTCAGTTCACCCGGCTCCGCGGCGACGGGATCTGGAACGGGATCGTTGTCCCCGTCGACGCCAACGACCGGCGGGCAGTCCGGACTTGATCCGTTGGCGATCATGAATGGCGGCAGCACCGGAAGCGATCTGCTGGCTGGCTTGAGCGGCGCGATGAACCCATCCGGCTCGGGGATGAGCCCCTCCACGTCCGGCGCATCGGTGGATGCGGCAACCGGCGGTTCCACGAACCCCGCGGGAACGTCAACCGCCGGCAGCGCGTCATCCGGCATGACGACAATGGGGGCTGTCACCGGCAGCGCGTCTTCCGGTGGCGGCTCAACGGGAACAGCGGGAACAACGGGCACACTGACATCAACATCATCCAACAGCGGGCCGTCGTCGGGGACCGGCGGCGCGGGGACGGACTCATTAGAGACGAGCGGCACCGGAGGGACGGACTCGTCGGGAACAACCGGCGGAGCAGGCCAGCCGCAGACCGATGCGGAAAGGGATGCCGCCCGCGCGAAGTTTCTTGATGTCGGTAAGATCGCCGCGCAGGAACAGAAGGCGGAGGCCGCCGGAAAGAAGATCGCCCAGGATTGGCAGGACAAGATCAACAGCGCGCAGGCTGCGCTGTCGAAGGACATTCAAAAGCTGATCGACAAAGAGATCGCCGACCGCAAGGCGGGCAAGCTCGACAATCTCAACAAGGCCAAAGAGTCTGCCAAGAAGCAGGCGGAAGCCAATCAGGCCGTGGAGGACAAGTTCAACGGTCAACAGAAGTCGGCGCAGGACGCGTTGAAGTCCAAGACCGACAAGGCCGATGCCGACTTCAACACGGCGAAGGACTCGGCGAACAACCAGCATCAGCAAACGGTCGATGCGGCCCAGTCGCAGTTCGACACGACGACCGCGTCAGCAAACTCCGACTATGAGTCCGAGACCGGCACGGCCAACAGCGACTACACCACGGGCATGGCGGCGATCGAGTCGGCCTGGGACACCGCGATGGCGGGCGCGGAATCCGCCTATGCCGCGACCGAGGGGGCGTCGTCAACGGCGTTTCAGTCGGCGATGACATCGGCCACCACGTCCTACGAGACGGCAGCGTCTTTGGCGAAATCGGCCTGGGACGCCATTCAGGCGGCGTACTCCTCGATCACCATCGACTGGAGCCTGATCGGTTCCGACGCCGCGTTCATCACTGATCGCGACGCCGCGAACAACGCATTCAACACGGAACTCGACCGCATCTCCAGTGACTTGCAGGCCAACGTGGCGACGGCGACGGGCCTGTATTCCACGAGCATGACCAATGCCAAGTCCGGGTTCGATGGCAAGCTGACCGGCGCGAACACGAAGTACGACGAACAGACCACGGCGGCGGTGAAGGACTACAACTCCGCCATCAACCTCGCGTCGAAGAACTTCCATGACGGCCTGACCAACGAACGAACGGCGCTCAACACGGCGCTGACCACCGCCGAGACCGATCATTCCGAAGCGATCGGCGGGGCGGACACCGCGTACTCGGCCGCCGTTTCGGACGCGGAATCGGCGTACAACGCCGCCGTCAAAGAAGCGCAGGAGACGTATCGCAAATTCCTGGTCGCCACCTATGGAGACGAGAATTCCGCCGGTTCGCTGGTCGACTCGCGCTGGGATTTGGAAGGGACATTCCTGACGGCGGAGTTCAAGGCGGCCAACGCGTTCCTGACGAGCGTCAAGAATCTGGACGACCCGATCACGGCGAAAGTCGTGGCGGGCACGACGCCCTATGAGGAAGCAGTGCGCGGTGCCGTCACCAGCGCCCGGGCCGGGGCATTGACCTCGTTCAAGACCTACCAGGACGCGGTGAAGGAACGGCAGGGTGCCTATCGCGATGCGGAAACGGCCCTGCAGTTGTCGTGGGAGGGAATGACCCCGGCAGAGATCATGACCGCGGGCATGCAGCAGCAAAAGCAGGTCAACGAGCTGAAGCGGGCCTTCCTGGTCGGATTGGCCGACGACGAAATCAAATTCGTCACCGATATCGAGATGATGAACGCCGGGATCGTCAGCGCCGAACGCGGCGCGGCCAAGAGCTGGATCGACGGTGTGGCGGATGCCGAGTACACCGCGCGCAACACCTACATCACCGCCGGCGCGGATTTACAGAAGGCGAAGAACGAGGCCGGGGCGACGTTCCTCAAGGGACTCGCCAACCTCGACATTGGGACGCAGCAGGCGACACAAGCCAAACTCGCGGACCTGCAGGATGCCATCGCCCGCGCGTCCGAAGCACGACAGAAGTGCCTCGCCGGCGCACAGTCTGCCCACACCGGGGCGCTGGCCACCGCCGAAACGAACTACGCGAACGCCGCCAAGCTGGCGATCGACAACTATGTCACCCACGCCAACGAACTCTGGACCGACCTCGAAGGGTCGATCCAGATTGCGGACGCGGCTGTCGTCCAGTCGCTGACCACAGCGGCGAACGCCTGGACCACGACGGTCACGGCGGCCCAAACCAAACTCACCCGCGATCAGACGCTGGCGTACGAGACGCTCACGAACAGCGTCTGGACGGACTACATGGCGTCGGTGGGTGAGTCGATCACCGCCGGCGGGACACGGACCGCCAGCATCACGACCGCGGCGGTCGCGGCGGCGCACCGCGTCTACACGGACGCCGACAGTTGGGCGGTCGTCAGCGGAGCGCTGGCGTACACCACGTCGATCTCGTCGGCCCATGATGCGGCCATCACGTCGATCGTCGGTGCGGCGGAAGGCTATGTCACCTCCGCGACGTCGGCCGCGGCCAGTCACGACAACGCGATCGCCAGCGCCGCGGCTGCGGCCGCGACGGGCCAGCAGTCGGTCGAATCCGCGAAGTCCGCCGCGCTGCACAACGCGGGCGAGAAAAAGGACCGGACGCTGGCCGATGCCAAACAGGCGCTGGACAGCGCCTTGTTGCAGGCTGACCTGGCGAAAGAGGCGAGCCTGACCAGCGCCGCCGCCACGCAAGCCACCGCCCGCGCCGCCGCCCAGAAACGCTTCGCCACCGACGATGCCGCCGCCCGGCGCGAGGCGGTGATCGACCAAAACGCCGCCGCCCGCCGCGACTTCAAGGCGCTGACCACCGACCAGATCGCCGAATTCACCAAGCTGGTCGACGCGAAGCTCAAGTCCGCCAACGCGCAGGTCGACTTGAAAACCGCCACCGACCGCTCACTCGCACAGGGCTACCGCGATGCCGTGAAGGCGGCGAGTCAACAGAGTGTGGACGACAGCGGAATCATCACCCGCAAGCGGGCGGCAGTAACGGTGCAGGAGAT
>JAYTIB010000496.1:0-1628 GCA_043732205.1 Schlesneria sp.
ACAAACCGGCAGACGCGGTGGCCTCGAAAATCGTTCGTGATGAGGTTGCCCTGCCAGTCGTCCGGCAGATGCCGCCCGTCGACGATTTCGAGACCGCAGTACTTCGGACTTCCGGGATTGAGCCCGTGCAGGATGCGCGGCACGCCGTACACCGCGGGATACGACGCACCCGGCACGACGCAGTTGATCCCCTCGCCTCCCGCACCGTCCGTGGCGAACGACTGCCCCCAGCGATCGAAGGCGTGTCCCCACGTGTTGACCCAGCCGCGCGTGAAGACTTCGAGTTGCATCGTCTCGGGGCGAAATTGCCAGATGCCGCCGGCATTCAGTCGCCGCACGCCGTGGGGTGTCTCGATGTGGCTGTGGATGTAGATCGACTGGTTCATGTAGAGCATGCCATCCATGCCCCAGCGAAACGTGTGCAAGATTTGGTGAGTGTCTTCGGTCCCGAAGCCGCTCAGCACGATCCGGGATTTGTCCGCCTGGCCATCTCCATTGGTGTCACTGAGGTGCAGCAACTCGGTGCTGTTGGCGACGTAGACTCCGCCGTCTCCCGGTTCAATCCCCGTGGGAATCAGCAGGCCATCGGCGAACACGGTCGTCTTGTCCGAAACGCCGTCGCCATCGGTGTCTTCGAGAATCAGAATCTTGTCGGTCGGCTTCTGTCCCGGCGCGATCTGCGGATAGACCTCGGAGGCCGCGATCCACAAGCGCCCCTGCGGATCGAAGTTCATCTGGATCGGCTTGTGAATCCCCGGATCGGCCGCGAACAGATTGACCTCGAACCCCTCGGCCAGGACAAACGTCTTGCGTTCCTCCTCGGGATCGGGAACCGGAATGTCCTTCAAGTCCCGCTGGGCGAACGCCACCTGCGACGAGGTGATCAAACTCAGAAATAGCAGACTGCAGCGTGACCAACGCTCGACGTTCATGATGCAACCCACTTGGGAGAAAGTCAGAAGAAAGGACAATCAGAGAGGACACCGGCCGGCGGAAAAACCAAGAGCAGAACCACGAATCTCACGAATTACACGAATCTGAAGAGAGGACTTGATGATCAAAGAACCGGCTTGCTGGTGGACATTGCCTGGGAACGCCTCCCATGCTTCTCGCCTTTCAGATTCGTGTTATTCGTGAGATTCGTGGTTCAGCAGTCTTCGCTTTACGGCTTTTTCATCGCGTCGATCTCGACCTCGATCTTTTCGACGAGCGGGTCGAACTGGGCGATCTCGACGGCGTTGTCGCCCTGTTCGTGTTTGCGGAAGCCGGTCAGGTACGTGATGTTTTGCGGACGCCAGCGGTGGAAGAAGAGCATGTTCTTCTCGACGATCTTCCGGCGGATCGCCTCCTCCTGCTGGGACGTCTTCCCGCCGTTGGTCAGCTTCAGTTGCGACCGCATGGCCCCGGCGACCGCCGCGTAACCGTTCGGTCCGAAGTGCAGTCCATTTTCAGTCAGGCTCTGCGACGGCAGGTCGAGCGAGTACAGATCAATCACCGGTGCCGAACGCCGCGCGGCGAGTTGCCTGACCGCCTCCGCATACGTTCCGAGCATCGCGTTGTGCTTGCTCGCATCGGGCAGCGGCGGGCGGGGTTTCTCAAATTTGTGTGGCGTGACGAAGGCGAGCCGC
>JAYTIB010000497.1:0-11508 GCA_043732205.1 Schlesneria sp.
CAGACCGCCACCGCGATGATCACTGCCATCAACCCCATGACGCAAATGTCTTGAACGGGAATCTCCCAGCGACCGAGGCTCCATCGCGAATGCTCGCTCGCCAGCTTCTGGGCCATCGTGACGACCGTCTGTTCCTTGATCAGCGGCAGATTGCTGCGGCCCATCACGCGCAGGTTCACCGAGTACAGCGCCGTCATCACCAGGATGCCGGCCAGCAAGCCGTTGATTTGAAAGCGGGTCGCCAGCACTCCCGTGACCGTCCCGGCACATGCTCCCGCCATGAACGCGATGAATGTCGCCAGCCACGGATTCCAACCCGCGACCAGCAGCGTGGCGGCCACCGCGCCGCCGAGCGTGATCGAACCTTCGACCGTCAGATCGCGAAAGGCCAGGATGCGGAAGCTGATCAACACCCCCAGCGCCAGCAGCGACAGGATCAGTCCCATCGAGAACGAACCAATCAACTGCATCATTTCAGACTCCCCCCGTCACGTGGGTGATCGGCGACATCCAGCAGGCCCCGCGCAGAAACTCGCTTTCACCACCACCGGTGATTTCGCGGTCGTCGTTGAGCAAGTGCATGACCGCCCGCAGGTCTTCGGAATCGAACAGGGTGCCGACGATGTCGCCCAGTTCCAGCTTCCGCTTCTTGAACGGCCGGTAGGAAAAAACCGCCGCGTGGAAGTGTCCGAAGATTTCAGACCGTGGTCCCATGGGCCGCAGCAGCGGCGCGAGATGACCAGCCGCTCCGTGCAAGGAATCTCCACGCGACGCCACGCCGACGATCAGTGCCAGCGTGTGGGCATGTGATCGCTCGGGCGAAAACGACAGCCAGCGGCGAACCTCGGGATGCGACAACCGGGACTCGGACGCGGCGGATTGCGCGATGGCTTCCACCGCGGGAGACCGCCGCAGCGTGGCACCGATCAGGCCGGAGGTCTCCGCGACAAACACCATGCCGGCGAGGTTGGTCTCGCACAACGTCAGGCATTGGTTGACCAAGACCGACAGCGGAATGCGGTCATCATCCTCCGCCGGTTCGAACCGCTGGAGTTGCCGCCAGCCGCCCCGACAGCGCAACCCATAGGCCGTCTGCACCTGCGGCACCAGCGCGCCCTGTTCCAACTGGTAGTCGGGCTTGCCGGTCCCCGAGGTCGGCTGTTGAGCGACCGCGCCGGCAACCGCGAGGAATTCACCGAAGCGATTGGCGCTGTCGGCAAAGTCGCGTCCAAAGGCACCGAGACCCAAGCCGAGCGTGTCGGCGGGGAACTCCAATGGTCGACACTGTGGTTCGAGGTAGGTTTGCTCAGGCAATCGCGTCGGGTCGCCGACGACTTCGCAGGTCAGCACGGCTCCGGGATCGATGTCGTACAGTTCGAAGGTCATGCCAGCGTCGGCGGCCACGCGGAACGTCGGCTGCATCGTGTTGTGAATACCGCCGCCGCTGGACCGGCGGATCTGTTCCATGTCGCACAGCAACATCTTGGAAAGACCCGTCAACCGGATCACTTCGGCCACATGCGGCGGAGCGATCCCGACGCCGAAGAAGCCGCGGATCGCCTGGAATTGCTTGTGAGCGCGAACGAGCGCACCGATTCCCGCCGAACTCAGATAGATGACGTCCGTCAGATCGAGCACGATGGAATGCGATCCCTGCCGGACCGCCTCGTCGATGGCGTCGGTCAGATGCCCCGCCCATTCATTGTCGAGCCGGCCGGCGATCCGCATTTCGAGCAAGTCGCCGTGATCTTCCGTGGTGATTTGCATGGTTGGTGGTGTGCGCGAGAGGAGTGCGTTTCGAGGGCCGCCGATAGATCGAGTTCGCCAAGTCAAACGGAGGATGGGCACTCAGATGCCCGACAAATCTACTGTAGTCCCGTCGCTCCACCGACGGGACGTGCTGCAACGATTGTCCTCGCACATTTGTATGTCATGACTGCGACCGTCCCGTCGGCGGAGCGACGGGACTACAGTACTTTCCGGGGTTGATTGAACTCACTTGTCGATCACGCGATCGGCCGATTTGATCAGCGACTCTGGCAGCGTCAGACCGCACGCTTTGGCCGTCGCGAGATTCACGATGAGCTTGCTCTTGGTGGCCTGAAAGAACGGGATCTTCGCCGGGCTTTCGCCGCGCATCACGCGGGCGGCGATCTGGGCGGAATCGACACCCATGTCGTAGTAGTCGCGGGTGAGAACCAAAACCGCCCCCTGTGATGCGGTGCTCCCGAGGAACGCGAAGACCGGCAACCGGGCCTTGCGGGCGGTCTGCCCAATCGTCGGAAACGTCGCGCCCGTCAGGTTGGAATTGGACAGGCAGATCGCATCCAGATGCTGCGTACACAGCGACTGGGTCGCGTCGAGGACTTCCGTTCCCACATTGACCCCCATCGACGTCAACTCGTAGCCCGCCGCGCTCGCCGATTCGACCAACAGTTCGTAGCTGTAGACCGAGTTTATCTCGGTCGGCGCGAACAGCGTTCCCAGTTTCTTCGCATTGGGCAGCACTTGCCGGATGATGGGCATCATCCGCTTCACATCGTTGGCTCCGTAGGCCCCCGTGACGTTCGGCAGATGATCGGAATCGGACTTCCCCACACCGGCGGCGAACGGATTGGCCACCATCGTGAAGACGACCGGCTTTCCCTTCGATCGCTGGACGGAGCTTTGCAGTGCCTGCGTCGAAATCGTCAGCAGCAGGTCCGCATTGTCGGCGATGGCGGCGTCCACGAGTCCGTTCAACGTCGGCATGTCGCCCTGCGCGTTCGATGACTTGATCGCGTAGTCACGGCCTTCGACCAATCCGGACTTCTTGAGTCCCTCGCGCAATCCGCGCTCTGCTTCGGCCACATCCTGCGACGTGACGTAGCTCAAGATCCGCAGCTCCCAAAGCTTGCCGAGTGGCTTGGCGTTTGCCGTCAACGACGCTCCAGCCGAACTGGTGCGGGGCTGCTTGTCATGACGTCCGGTTTCATCGATGAGTGCATCGGCCCGGCTGACAACATCCGCTGGAAAGGCCCATTCGCTGGTGAGGTCTTTCAAGGCGAGCTTGTTCACGAACAGCTTCGGGGGGATCGCGATTTCCACGGGAATCTTGGCGATCGATTCGCCGTTCAAGACCCGGGCGGCGACGTGCCCCACGCTGCGGCCGACCTCGTGATAGTTCGCGCCCACGTCGAACAACGCCCCCTTGGCGGCACTCCCCGGCATACAGGTGAAGGTCGGAATCCGGGCGTCGCCCGCAGCCTTCACCACGACATCGATCGCGCCGAGCATCGTGACATCGCCCCCGACCAGCAGTGCCTCCACATTGCGGGCGATCAGTGAACCGACCGCCTCTTTCACGGCCGATGTGTTCTCGACGTTCGCTTCCAGCAGTTCGATCTTCAGCCTCGCGCAGACTTCACGGGCCAGCCTGGTGCAGACTTCGGAATTGACCTCGGCGGGGTTCCACGCCAATCCGACGCGGGACAACTTCGGGTTCACCACTCGGGCCATTTCCAATGCCTGATCAACCGGCGGAAACGTGCCGATGCCAACGAGGTGAGCAGGGTGATCCAGCGGTTCGGTCCCGATCCCGACTCCCGCTTTGACGGGATCGGAGACCAGCCCGAAGACATGCGGCACCTTCTTGTGCTTGTTCGCATTGCCCACTGTCTGCAGGGCTCCGGTGGTGAGCGTGATGATCAAGTCGTAGTCGCCGCCAACCAACTCCTGGGCGATCGAGTTGGCGGTGCCGATGTCCCCCTCGGCGTTGAAGCGAGTCAGCTTGAGCGACTGCCCCTCGATGTAGCCGGCCTCACTCAGCGTCTCCAGGACACCGGCCGCCCCCTCATCAATGATCGGCTGGGACGCCATTTGAAACATGGCGACGCGAACGACCCTTGTTTGCCGATCCTTCGGACGCGGCGAGTCTGAGAGCAATAGAATCGCAGACGCCAGCAGGATCAGGAACAGGCCCAGTGACAGGCGTTGCAACGTGTGCCACATGACCTCGAAACTCCCCGTTCCCCATCGGTCGTTCGCATGACTTCAACGATATCGGCCAACATTGTGCCGCAGTCTAGCGGTGAAGCAGCGTCCCGGCGAGTATGACGGCTACTGTAGTCCCGTCGCTCCGCCGACGGGACGTGCGGCAACAAGCGTCCCGCAGGTGTGTTCGCGATCTGCACAACGGTCCCGTCGGCGGAGCGACGGGACTACAGTCGATTCATCAGTAACGTCAATCGCGTCGACCCTCCATCAGACCTGGCTCCAGACCAAACCGAGTGTTCCCAGCGCGTAGAACGTGTATTCCACGTCGGTCGATTGATCCCACGCCGCGGCGCGGAAGCCACCCTGCGGTTGTTCGAGCGACAAGATGAACTGCTCCAGCCGTGCGGCGGCGATCAGCGTCTGTTCGTCCAAGTCGAGACACGTCAGGTAGCCGGTGAAGGTCGACAGCGTGTCGGCGAACGGAATCCGGGAGTTGGCTTGAAAACCCCCTTCGTCGCTCCGCACATCCTTCAGAAAGGCGAGCACGTCGTCTCGCAGATGCTTGCCGATGGTCGAGTGCAATGTCAGCACGGCGACGGCGGCCGCGGTCGGATTCGTGCCGCTCCGCTTCATCGGCGCGATCTCGACAAAACCGCCGTCATCCCGCTGGCGATCGTGAATGAACTTGACCAGCAACTCGGGCGACGAAACCGACTGGCCGATCAATTCGAAACAAAGCGCGACCAGGAACGAATGGTACGTGCTGCCGATCGCACCCTCGCGCGTCTTGGCATAGCCACCGTCCGCCGTGCGAAAGCTCTCCAAGATCTTGGCCAGTTGCTGCGGCCAGTCGGGGTCCGCATCAGCAAGCACATCGAGACCCGACGCGGCCTGAACCATCAGTGCGGAATAGAGCCAACTGACAACATCAATGACACTCGCCTGACGCTGCCGCGATTGCAGCAGGTAGTGCGACACGCGGCGGGCATCGTCGGCCCCGAACGACTTCAACGCGGCGAGGGACCGAATGCCGAACGCGGTGTAGTACAGATCCGATTCGCGTCCCTCGGGCGCGGACGTCGCATCTTCAGCAGGCAATCCCCGCCCGCCGAAGCCACCGTCGGGATTCTGCTGCGACAACAGAAACAGGCGGTGCTTCTCACGCCGCGCGGCGTCGAGCCGGACCAGTCCGCGCGACAGCCGCTCATCCAACCGAAACAGATACGGAGTCGCCATGAAATCCAGTCGCCCGTTACGTGTGGATCGGTGCGAATGGCAGCAGGTTCGACAACTTCACGAGCGGTTCCGGAGGCGGGGCAGCCGGGGCCGCCAGGACGGTGTCGATCAGGAAGTACAGCAGCCGGCGCAGGGCTTCGGGGTTGACCTCGTCGGCCAGTCCCTCGGCGCGGGTGCGGCACTTGTCGACCAGCGCTTCGGCCCGTTCGAACACGCCCAGTTGACGATAGAACCGCCCCAGCTTGTCGGCACGCACCAATGGTGGCAGCGATCCGCAGATGACCGATTCCAATTCCTCGCGGGCCGATCCCTTGGCGGCATCCAGTGCCAGGGCCAACAACAGCGTCGGCTTGGCCAACTCCGCGTCGCGTCCCGCCACGAGTTTGTTGGGAGCGTCTTCGTCCCAGTCCTGCAGATCATTCAGAATCTGGAATCCCACCCCGAGGTGCCGGCAGAAGGTGGGGACCATCGTCTCATACTGGTCCATCGGCCCGGCCATGCGGAGACCCGCGTACAGCGCCGCCTCGAACGCCGGTGACGTCTTGAGCGCATACAGCTTCATGGCGTCGAGGGCCGTCAGCTTGATCGAGTGCTCGCCCGTCCAGCGCAGTTCGGCCCCCTGGCCTTCGCACAGTTTGAGGTGCGCGTTGGCCAACCGGTCCATGATGTCCGCAGCCGCTTCGGCTCCCAGTTCGCGCCGGCCCTGGCTGATCAACCGGTATCCCAGACCGATCAGATAGTCGCCAATGTTGATGGCGGGTCCGATGCCGTACCGCTTGTGCAGCGTTTCCTGACCGTAGCGGTACGGGTCGTCATCCTGAATGTCGTCGTGAACCAGCGACGCCTTGTGGAATGCCTCCATCGCGAGGGCCGTTCGCCGGACTGCCGCCGAAAACTCGGGCAGTTTTCCGTCGGTATTGGGTTGCGTCGCATCGCTGCCGGAGAGCGCGTCGTAAGCGGCCAGCGTGATGAACGGCCGGAACCGCTTGCCACCCTGGACCAGCCAGTCGCGCGCGATCGATTCCGTTTCGGCCAGCAGCTTGTCCGCCGTTCCCGAACCACTGCGCGTCGCGGGGAGCAATTCATCGAACTGCTCTTCAAACATCTGGTTCGACACCCGCATCATCGGGATGTATCCCGACGTGCGGTTTTCCGTCAGCGGCTCATACTTCTCCAAGCAATCCCAGACCCAGGCTTCATCGAGCTTCGTGTTCTTGCAGTCGCCCGAATGCAGTGGGATGGCATACGACGGCACACCCGCCAGCAGAATCTTGTCGATCGCCTTTTCGAGCACGTTTAGGCAGGCGACGCCCAGAATCCCGTCGACGTGACCCGAGACGATGATCTTCAACACGATCGGTGAGCCTTCAGCGACGAGCACCTTGTAGCCGAGTTGCTCCGCTCGAACTTTGTAGTCGGCGATTGAGCAGGCCCCGCATTTTTCACAGTCGAGACCGAACTCATCGTAGTCCGCCGGACAGCCGTCCGCGTGCTTCAAACAGTGGGGCAGCAGCAGCAGACGTCGTTCAAACGGGATCGCCAGGAACTGCTGCTTCCAAAAGAAGTTGCCGACCAGCACCATCGCGAAGCCGAGAAACTTTTCGGGTTGCCCGAGTTGCTCCAGCAGCTTGCGACTGTGCGATTCCAGTTCCGACTTGTTGAACGGCCGGCTGCGGTCGAGTTGCCGGGCGTATTGCTCGGCCGAGGCTTTGATGTGCTCGCGCAGTTCCAATGTTTCGGGAACCAGTTTCAGATGCGACGTGCTGCGGCGACGGGGCTTGTCTTCGGGAACGTCCGCTTCGGGCGAGGCAACGTGCTCCGTTTCGAATTCCGGTTCCGCGGTCGTCGATTCGAGTTCCATTTCGGAATTGGTCGGTGCGATCATGAACAGAACTTTCTTGACGTCCAACTCGAAAAACCGGGTTGGAAAACCGACAGGGTCCACATCAGTTTCAGGCGGGCAACTTAAGAAGTCAGGGCAGGGCGGGGCTCGGTGGGCTTATTGGAGTCTACCAGCGGCGAATCGACAAGTCGGTCGACACATTCCAGCGATCTGGCCAAGGCCGACACGGTGAAGATCATCGGATAGAGCCGTTCGAAATACCAGAGTTTCGCGAAGTACAAACCGATCGGCGCGGGCTGACGGAAGGTCTCGTCCGCAACACGGTCCAGCAGCCAATCCAGTCCGCGCCGGCAAGCCTCTGTGGCAGACGTTACCGACAGCAGAACCTCGATCGCCAGCGACGTCTCCTCGATCGACGACGGAGTCTCAACGTTTCCGCCCCAACCGCCGTCGCTGTTTTGTGCCGACAGCAGCCATTGAACGGCGCGCTGTGCCGCCGCGTCGTCGAGCCGATTCCAATCGCGATACGCGGCGAGCCCCTTCGAAACGCCGTACGTCGGATTCTCTTCATCAACGGCGAATTGGTTTCCAAACCAGAGTGGCAACCACGCCCCGTCCGCGCGCTGGGTCCGCGCGAGGAACGCGAATCCCGTTGTCACCGCCTTCGCCGCGCGACGAGCCAGCAACGGCTCGCTCGATGACGGATCGCAGTGCATCTGCCAGGCGCGAATCGCACGCAGCGTGTGAGCGGTCAGGTCCGGCGTGCTGCGGTCAAACGGCAGCGCCCCCCAGCCACGACAAAACGTCGGCCATCCGCCGTCGGCGTTCTGAAGATCCAATAGCCATCCGATCGCGGCCTGCACCGCCGATCGAACTTCATCACAAGCAGGTCGCAGCTTGAGCAGCGCCAGGATCGCGCCGGGTGTGTCGTCCGCGTCGGGAACTCCGCCTGACAGGTTCGTCCACGCCCATCCCCCCGGCGCGGCGTTGGTGTACCGATGAACTTGACGATGCTGCTGGCCGAGCAACCAGGCGACGAGCGCATCGACTTTCTGATCCGACAGCGCCGCGCGCGGCAGCGCGTTGATGCTGAGCGTCGTGACCCACGTCGCCAGATTCGTGTCGATCGGCCAGCTTCCGTCGGGCCGCACAGAATCGACCAGAAACTTCAACCCGAGTCGCGCGACGGGATGATCCACCCGGCCCATCGAGACCAGGCTCATCGTCACGAAACTCGTCAACGGCGTCGCTTCCAGAAACCCGCCACTCTCCGGTTGAATCGACGTGAGCCGCCGCAACGTCGGTTCCACCGCGGCCCGGCGCAGCCACCGTAGTAGCGGATTCCACGACGGCGCGTGATGGTGCCGCGCCTGGCCGATGGCGATCAGCGCGGGCAGGGCATAACTCACAACGGGCAGCCGGATGAACCGAAAAAAACTGTGCGGCAGCCAACCGAGTTCAAACGGCAGGGGCGTGATCTGTTGCCACGGAATCAACCCCGCCAGAGCACACTGCGTGAGGATCGGAACGGAGAACGTGTGATCCTTGCCGTACCGCTTTCGAATCGCCTCGAAACCACCCCGCTCCGCCACATGGGCCGCGGCCTGCTCAACCACGGACGGATGCTGCTTCGCCCCGCCAGTCATCACGAAGCTGGCATATGCGAGCATGCTGGTCGAGATGTTGCTGTGGCTGAGAACCGTGTCGCCCCAGCCGCCGTCTTGGTTCTGATGTGCCGCCAGCCAATTCAATCCGCGTTCGATCAACGGCTGAAACTCGGCCGCCCGTTCGGGACGCTCACGAATGGCCAACTGAAACGCGGCGATCGCGGTGGCTGTCGACAGGGGCGACGACGAGAGTTCCCCTTCCCAATGACCGGCGGGCAATGCTTCGCCCAGCAGCGCCGTGGCTGCCGTTTCGTATCCGCGTTTGAGACGATTCGCTGTCAACATTGGGGAAGCGTGCTCGGAATCGGTTGGCGCGTGGCACGGAAGTGATGTTGGAGGATGGGCACTCTTGCCCGTCCGGTCTTACATCTTCGGAACAGGGACGGGCAAGAGTGCCCATCCTCCACGTGTCACAGATCGAGCGAATCCAACCCGTCCATCAAATCGTCGAGCGCATCGCGCGGCTTTTCGGATTGACCGCATTGGCGCTTGGGCAGTCCGATGGCGGCACCGACCGCTTCGCGGCCATCGGCCACCAATTCAGTGTCCCGTTCCAGCACCGCCATCTCCAGTGCCGAGGGAGCACCGAACAGTTTCGACAGGTCGATCTTGAAGTCTTCGACCGGTCCCCCTTCGGCACCGGCGATGCCCGGAGTCTTATGCTCGGGGAAGATGATCGCGTTGACCGGACAGACGCGGCTGCAGGCCGGGCAGCCTTTCTTGCAGTTGTCCTGTTCTTCGACCAGGATCCGATCGGAGTGATCGACGCCGTACACGCCGAACAGGCAAAAATCGATGCACTCCATGCAGTTCGTGCAGCGGCTGTAGTCGATCACCGGATACCAGCGGCGGCGCACATCGTCGCCCCCAATCACCGCCGGTGGCACGATCGGCAACGAGGCCGCACCATTCAAGTCATCACTCGTCTCTGTCGCTTTGGTCCCTTGCGTCGCTTCGGTCCCTTGGACCCCATTCGTCCCCAAATAATGAAACGCCCCGTTCGTGTGATCCGCGCCGTTCGCAGCACCCGATCCATTCGAGCTATTGCCCGGCAGAACTGGCAGCAGCGAACCGCCACCAAAGCTCCCGAGTTGCACCAGCGGCACCGACACCAGATCCGCCAACCGCTCGATTTCAGTGAGGTACGTCTGCGGATCGGCGTCATTGCGCAGATCAATCGCATAGATCAGCCGGTTGGGGGCGTTGAACGACCCGATGCCGCGCGACTCCGCGACTTCCTCCGGCGGATGTTCGTCATCGGCATCCTCGTCTTCGACACGGTTCAGCCGCGATTCGCCCTCCTTGCCTTTGACGCCGTTCCGATCGAGCACCCAGCGGATGGCGCGGGGATACAACCAGCCGAGCACGACCAGATTCCCGCGCAGCGACTTCAGCCACAGCATGCCGGTGTGATCGGCGGTCAAGTCGTACAGGTGCGGCACGACCGACACCTCGGCGGTCCCCGCGATCATCAGGCGGGTCGCGATCTCTTCTTCCAATCGCCGCTTCACCGGGTTCTTCCCCGGTGCCTGCGAAATCACCACGGTCAGCTTGCGAGCGGCCATTCAGGCACCTTTTCAGAGTCGTATGTCTTCAAAGTCGTATGTCTAGTGACGAGAGCCAGAGTTCCATAGTTTTACACGGTGGGAACGGCCGATGACTTCCTGGCGACGCTTCAGGCGGCCCAATTCTCAATCTTCAATCCGGGGATCGCCGCGAAGTCCGAGTCACCCGTGACAACGGTGCAACTTCCGAGCATGTTGGCGATGGCGGCGATCATCACATCGACTTGCTGCATCGGCCGGCCTTGGCGACGAAGCTCAGCCAACAGCCGTCCAAATTCATGGGCCGCCGCTTTGTCATACGGCCACAGTACAAATGTACCGACCGTGCGGCGCACGACGTCCCAGGTTCTCTCGCGGCTCGTACTCCCTTCTACTCCGGCAATGATCTCGCCCAACACGGGCATGCCGATTCCGATGATCGCGCCCTGACTCCGAAGCTCACGCACACGGTCATGAACACCGCGCCGCCGGAACATGCAGTCAAAGGCCGGACCTGAGTCGAGCAAGTACCGCTTTGTCATGGCTCACCCCGGAACGATTGTTTGCGCACTGCGTGGGTCGTGTGGTTTGATTCCGCGTTCAACTTATCTAATTCTGAAAGAAGGAGCCATTGCTCGCGCATTGCGTCGGTCGTGTGGTCGCCGACTTGCTTCTGCCAAGCCCACATCGCCGCTTCCTCATCCGCGGACATCTCCAGCGGCGGAATCGAATCAAATTCCGCGAGCCATCGGGCGATGGACTCGGGATCATCCCCTTGTTCCTGCTCGGTCATCCCCACGATCTCGTCATGATTGGTTGATGACCCAGCCTCGTCCAAATCGCAAACGACGAGCCGCGAACCTTCCGCCCATCTCGCCGGTTGGTCCAAGATCACCCGACCTTCTTGCCAATGTCCGTGAATTGCCGTCATGGGTTGAATTCCTAACGCGAACCATTACTACGAACGTTCATGCGGTCGCCCTCGGTCGTCTGGAACAGTCCAGTCCTCATCCTCCAGCAACTCCGCCATCACCGGCAGGAAATCATCGGGATGACACGCACCGAGGTCGCCCTGCTCCGCCAGTTGCTCCAGCTTGTCGCTTCGCACCACCAAACACTCCACACGCGATTCTGGAATTACGAACCGCACCAGCCGGCCACTCTCGACCGCGACTCGTTCTTCAGCGGAAAGTTGCATGAGACACCTCCAAACGACGATTGCGGCTGTGATCCTCAACGAGCC
>JAYTIB010000498.1:0-4487 GCA_043732205.1 Schlesneria sp.
TCGTCCCGTCGCTCCGCCGACGGGACGCGCGACGGCATCTGACACCCGAATGCACTGAGTTTTGAACCACGCCCAGATTTCCAATCTGTCGGTCGAGGCTGCACGGCGACCGTGAAATCTCAAACAACACCGCGAACGTAGACATCGCCGTCCAACAGCCGGATCTCGGTCTGTTCGAGTCGCGCGGCGTTGGACATGAGATCAACTCCGGTTCCCGCCAGCGGAGTTGGTGCGCCATGTCCCCCGACCAGCAGCGGTGCGATGAACGCATGGACTTCGTTGACCAGGCGCTGATCGAAGAGGCTGCCGAGCAGCTTGCCGCCCGCTTCGATGAGCACGTTCGTCATCCGCCGGCGTCCCAGTTCGCGGGCCAGCTCCTGAAGGTCGGGCTGACGGTTCGACGTGTGCGCCAACACCAGCACTTCGACACCGGCCTGTTGCAGCGCCTCGATTCGGTCGGTCGGCGCGAATTCAGTGGTCACCACCAAAACATGCACGTCGCCAGCCGTGCGGACGAGTTGCGAGGTGATCGGGATCCGGCAAAGGGAATCGAGCACGATCCGTGTGGCAAGTCGCGGGCCAGCGGGGCGGGCTGTCAGCAACGGGTCGTCGGCGATCACGGTCCCGATGCCGGTCACGACGGCGTCCATGCGGCCCCGCAGTTCATGGACGATCGACCGTGACGAAGAGTTCGAGATCCATTGCGACGAGCCGGTGGTCGTGGCCGACTTGCCGTCCAGAGTCATCGCCCACTTGGCGTACATCCACGGCAGGCCGGTGGTCGACAGTCGAGTGAACGGAGCGATCAGCCGTTGGGCGTCGTCGCCAAGCACACCGACTTCGACGTCGATTCCGGCGGCCTTTAATTCGTCGACGCCCCGTCCGGTGCCATGCGTTGCCGGATCGGTGGTGGCAATGACGACGCGGCGGATTCCCGCCGCGATCACGGCGCGCGTGCAGGGGGGAGTCTTGCCGAAGTGGCAACAGGGTTCGAGCGTGACAAAGAGGGTTGCTCCGCGTGCCGACTCGCCGGCCGCGGCCAGCGCGTGGATCTCGGCATGTGCGCCGCCGAACCGCTCGTGCCATCCCTCACCCAGCACCCGGCCCTGATCGTCGGCGATCACCGCGCCGACCGGGGGATTGGGTTCGACATGGCCGATCCCCCGCCGCGCCAGTTCCAGAGCACGTCGCAGCATCGCTTCGTCGATTGCACGGCTGTCGCTCATACCAGTGGTCCGCGTTGGCGTGCCCGTTCTTCAGGTTGCTCATACTGCTCGCGGCCCGGACCGAGTCGTTTAACCCTGAGCCAACGGCGAAGGTGTCGGGTGCCAGCGGCCCGATGGGTGTGCCGACCGTGCCAGCGGAGATGGACGCTTCTGCCCGCTCCGCCTTCGCCGTTGGCTCAGGGTTAAACGACTCGAATGTGTCACGTTCCCGCGTGTGAGGTCTACGAAGTTGTCGCGGCTGTCGGAACCGGGGGACCAGTGCTGTCGTCATCAAGCCTGGCAAATCAGTTGCCGGGCAACCAGAGCTTGGAAGGATTTGCCGCGGCGACGGCAGCGGGGGCCGGGGCATCGGGACTCCAGATCCCGCCGGCAACGGCCGATGTGACGCTGGTCGACGTCACCACGCTGATCGATTCCCACGGTGACGGGACGCCGAACGTTGCCAGCATGTTCTCGATGTACCCGCGCATCTGCGGCACCTTCGGCGCGTAGTATTGAACGAACCGGTCCAGCAGGGGCTTGAGTGCCGGGTCGGACGAATCTTCGAGCCGCAACGCCAACTCGGTCATGTCCCAGGTCCACTGGTGTTCGAACAGGGTCTTGTCCTTGGGCGGTTTGGACCGCGCGACCTCGACCCAATGCAGGGTTTCGTCACGGCGACTGTTTCCCGCGCACAGGTCCACCATCGCCCGCAGGCTGCGCGGCATGTCGAGTTCGGCCTCACAACCGGGTCGCGACAGGGCGACCTTCAACACGCGGTACAGGAATCCGTCGTGGCGCGTCAGCAGGGCGCGGTTGACCACCGGGATCAACTGCGCGTCGGTCAACCGGTCGACCGGCAGCCGGTGCATTTGCATCACGGACAGCGTGCCCAACGAAGTGGACTCGTCGATGTCGAGCGGTGGCAGCGGTTCCAAACCGAACCGCGACAACAAACCTGCCAAGTCCAGATTGTGCCCCCGCTGTTGGCAATTGGCATCCAGCACATACGCGGCGGCTGTGATGGCGACCTTTTGTCGCGGGTCGGCGGCGGCCTCCGCGGGAGACCGCCCGCCGAGACACTTCTGCGGCGCGTTGGGCCACGTGTCATTCAGAATCTTTTGCCATTGCACCTGCTTCAACTCGCGGCTCAAGCGGATTGGAATTCCGTGGGGCAGGCTCCAGCGCCAGCGCAGGGGCTGCGATTCCACGGCGACGGAACCTGTGATTTCCGGCTGGGCCTTGTCTGTCCGCCACTGCACAAGTTCCGCGCCGACAGTCTCCAGCAGCGATCGGGCTTCTTCCAGATCCGCGCCGCGGTCACCGGTCAGGTACAGCGACGGGGGCTCGGGAGAATCGGCGTCCGCGTCGTAGATGGAAATGTGCGCTTGGAACTGCGGCATGGTCTCCAGCGACAACTGGGAGAAATCATCGCCGGACCACTTCGGACGATCGAGAATCTGGTAGGCGCCAACCGGCGTTTGAGATCCCTCTTCCGAATCCTTGGGGACGGCAAATCGCAGGAACCGGGGCTGGTCATCCAGCAGCGTCAACAGCCGCCCGATCGATTCCACTTTGGCTTCGTAGGTGCAAATGTCGAGGATGTCGGTCGTGTGGGTGCGGTCGAACAGTTGGGCGAGCGTTTCGCATTCGACCGCGGCGGGAAAATCGCCGTACAACTGGGCGGCCCGATGCAGGGCTTCGGCCGCGAGGACTTCCTCACCATCCCAGGCGCGGCAGAGTCCGACGGAATGCCACAGTGCGGCCGAATCGGGAATCGCCTTGGTCAGGGCCAGGAACAGATCGGCGGCGGTGTTCCAGCAACCGACGGCGGCGTACTTCTGCGCCTTCCGGATTTCCTTCTGTTGTTCCTCGGTCCCGCCCACGACGACAACGGCGGGGAGGGCATGCGACCCGCGCAGCGGATACGGCACGGCCGGATCGCCGTCGAATTCCAGCAGATGGACGAACAGTTCCTGGCGGTTCTCTTCGGGGGACAACCGCAGGGCCAGGGCGAGATGTTCGCGGGCGGCGATCAACCGGTTGCGCTGGCCCAGGACCGAGGCCATCGTCCCGGCCAGGCCGCTGACCATCGCGGGGAACTTCTTGGCAGCCCGTTGAAAGGCGCGGTGGATCGACTTCTTGGCACCGTCGTATCCATCGGCCTGGAACGCGGCCGTGGCCAGCAGCACGATCGAGAACTCGTGATCGGGATGCTGTTCCAGCAAGGCGCGCAGGACGTCGCGCGCCGTGGCAGCATCGTTCAGTTCGATCAGGATCAGGGCCCGCGTGGTGCCGATCCAGGTGTTGTGCGGATGCTTGCGGGCGAGCAGTTCGAGCTGTTGCAGCGCCACGCGCGGCTGATTGCCGTCCATCAGCCGGAAGGCGCGGTCCATTTCATCGGCGATCGACTGGCAGCAGAACTTCAGTTTCTTCCCGCTGCCGCAGGGGCAGGGATCATACGGGGCGAGCGGCATCGGGCGATCCTTCTTCAGTGTGTCTGTGGTGTGTCCGTGTATTCATGCCGGACCGCGGAAAACCGCCGGGCCGGGGCTGTGGACGAGAGGCGCGCGATCGGGACCAAGTCATCACATTTGAGGTCCGAAGTTTAGCAACACCGCCCGGTTTTGACAGGCTACCGCCGCAAACGAACCGGGCCATCGCGCTACCGTTGTCCCGCCGCTCCGCCGGCGGGACGGGCTGCGGCGAGCGGTCCCTCACGCACCAACGCCATCGCTGCGAACGGTCCCGTCGGCGGGGCGACGGGACGACAGTACGGCACGTCACTCGTGGGTGAACACGATCTCACAGATCTTGCCGAGGTCGTCGCCGAACGTCTTGGTGGTGATGCCGTCGCGGATGTGGGCGTTGTTGACAAACAGGGCGAACGCCAGATGCCGGCCCTTGGCGGTGGTCATGTAGCCGGCCAGGGCCTTGCTGGTCATCAGCGTGGCGCCGTTCATCGTGTTGTCGGAATACAGCGTGCCGGTCTTGGCCTGGACCTTGTCGCGCGCGGGGCTGTCGTGCGGGATGTTCTTGGACAATGTTCCGTCCACACCCAGCCGGGGAAGCGCGTGGAGGTAGACGTTGAAGTCGGGCCGTGTTGCCATGTGCCGCAGCAGTTGCACGGTGGCCTGGGGGGTCACGAAGTCGGCCCGCGAGCCCCCCGCGCCACCGCCGAAGGAGATCGTGTCGACATCAACGCCCGCTCGTTTCAGAAAGTCGTGCTGCCGCTTCAGTCCCGCTGACAGCGTCCGTTCGCCGTGCTGGTGCGCGACGAGC
>JAYTIB010000499.1:0-11469 GCA_043732205.1 Schlesneria sp.
CCGGTGCTTCAAATCCGGCCCGAAGAACGCCAGCCGACTTTCACTGAGCGTGGCCTTGCCGTCGAGAAACATGTTGTCCGAAAACAGCACTTCCTCCACGGCCCACTTGCCCGGCTTCGGCGGCAGGTATCCGTACATGTAATGCTGGAACAACGCCTTCAATTCCGGCTTCCGCTTCACATTCCATTCCGCCGCGATCGAAACCTTCGTCCCGTCGAGCATCACCAACGGATCGGGCAACTCCGGCCGCGCGGGCAACGACGCAAAGTCGGGGAAGTCGGCGGCGAAGGTTGCGCCAAGACAGATCAACCATGCGAGGCAAGCCGTCGATATCGAATGGAAACTTTGGCTGTGTGACATCATCGCGAATACTCCTGGCTGCCTGTTGTTCGGTTCACTGTCATCCTGTTTGGCTTGTCCGATCATCATTCGCCGCCGGTTCTCTCGACGGAGACTGTCAGGTGCCCGTAATCAACAACGAGTCTGCAGCCCAGCAGCGGAATCACTCCCAGCAACGGAAGCTCACCCTGTCCTTCAATCACTTCAATGGCGGTTCGCTCGCCAAACCAATCGAGCGTCGCTTCAAACGTCTCCAGGAACACAACCGATCCATCCGCCAGTCGGGCGTGAGTCCCCGAAGCCTTGCACAGTCCCAGCCGCTCAATCTGATCGCGCGGCACCAACAACTGGCCCGTGAATCCCGTATCAATCCAGACTTCAAGCGGAGTCGGCTCGTCGTCCAGCACGAGACAAATCTCGATCAGAGCCCGGCCCCGTCCATCGACACGACCGTCCATCACTCACCGGCTCCGATTTCGACAGCCACGTCATGACCAACCCGCTTCGTGTAGGTGATGCGGTCGGGAAAGGCCTTTCGCGCGGCGCGAATCGCTTCCGAAAGCGATTTGCCAAGGAAGTACATTTCGGATTCCGGTTCGATCGCCGCAAACTCACCGCAATGATCCCGCTCCAATTCGGCCCGCCATTTCGCTTCGTAAAGCGCGAGGGCTTTCCGGGCGGTCTCACGGGAATCGACAAGCTCGACCATGTTGACGGCCTCCGAAAGAGATGGGGAAAAGTTGGCTGATGGCCATCAGCCCCATGTGTATGGTTGCCACGTGTCCGACTCTCAGAATTAACGCCAGGCATCCGGGGTGCGCTTCGCGCGACTTTCCCATCGCTTCCGTAAGTGTCTTCCCGAGGTAGAAATCTCCGGAATCCGGCTCGATTGCCACGAATTCGTGACGATGGTCCCGCTCCAAGTCGGTTCGTAGTTTTCCCGCATAGATCAACTCCGCCCGGCGTGCCAAATCTTCTGAGTCAACAAGATCGACCATTGGATATCTCCGCGACTGGTCTGCCGAAACAGGCAGGTGGATCACTGTCAAGAACAGCAAGACTCGACGTTTATGCGGCGTGAATTGTCGGGCGCATCACGAGTACACGCTCGGCTTCATCGCGGGCAATGCAAGCGCCGCAGCGCGGGTATGTCGGCCCTCCGACGCACCGTCCGGCTCACTCCGGTTCAGCCCCCGCCGCAAGCAGCGGGCGACCTATTGTTCGGCCAGCCCCTTGGCCTGCAGTGCCAGGTTTGTGTCGGGAAAATCGGCCACGATCTTTTCCAGAGTGGTCTTGGCCTTGGACACCAATCCGGGATTGCCCGAGGCCATCTGCTTGCGGGCCAGTTCCATGTTCTTGGTGGCGGTCTGACCGGCCTTGACCTTGGAATCCTTCGTCAATTCCTTCTTCAGCGTGACGGCTTCCTTCGGCAATTCGAATCCGTTGAACTGTTCCGTCAACTCCGTCAGCAGTTCAAAGGCCCGGTAGGAATTGGAGCCGTCCTGGGCCTCCTTGATCTTCGCCATCAGGTCGTCAATTTCCTTCTGAACCACCTCCATCAGTTTCGCCGCCCCCTCCTTGACGTCCTTCTTGGAGGACGACGTCGACTTCTTCAGCGAGCCGGCGATCCCCTTGTAGTTGCCGATCTCCACCGCCAGCCAGGTCGACTTCAGGGCATCGGGGATTGTTTCGGGATCGATCTTCCAGGCGGCGCCCTCGACCGCCTTGTCGGCCGTCTCGCCGATGTCGTCGCCCAAGCCCGGCAGGATCTCACCATCGGGTTTGATGTACCGGACCTGGTAGATGTTCTGCAGGCTGATCTCTTGAAACAGTCCGCAAGCCTTTTCGAAGTCGCGCGACGTGTCCACCAGCACGGGCCAGGGGACTTTGACCTGCTGGACATAACCCTGCGTCTTGGCGCGCGGGTTGCCCGAGTTCACCGCGATGAAGACGACGGGCTGGCCCTCCATCTTCTTGGACGCTTCGATCAACTCCGGCCAGCGGGCGCGGCAGCGGGGGCAGTCTTCCTCGAAGAAATACAGGACGATCCCCTTCCCCTTCAGTCCGCTGACCGACAACGGTCCGGAATTGATCCAGGCATTGGGATCGGTCGGGAACGGCGGGGCCTGATCCGCCCGAACCTCGGCAAACATCCCCAGGCACGCGATCAGCGCCGGCAGCAGACGGCAAGCGTTCGTCAACGGAAACAGTCGGTCCATGATGAGCCCCCCGGCGAGATGAACTGGAGCGAAGGTGCGTGGAACAGCGTAGACGGATGCGTTTCTGACTTCAATCGCGCGTCGTTGTCATGCAGCCGAACGCGGTGTCCCGATTGGACCGGGCGGCGACACAGTCGGACGGGAACCCGCTGCCAACGATTCGATCACTTCTTCTTGCGGCGGATCTCGTAGTTTCCGCGCGTCTCGTCGTAGTCGAGTTCGATCAGGCCCTGGTCGGCGATGTCTTCGATCATGTCCGAGAAGCTGCCGTATCCGTAGTAGCCCTCGTTAAACCCCGGATAGACGCGGCGGATCGTCTGCTTCAGCATCGATCCCCAGACCGGGTCGTAGTCCTGCTCCAGCGATTGCAGCACTTCGAGCAGGCGGTCGGAGGCCTCCTGCTTCTTGTCGTCCACCTTGACCTTGCCCGGCTTGACGGTGGCGACAACCTTCGGCTTCTGGGCGATGCGGATCAAGTCGTCGTAATAGAGGAACTCGTCGCAGTTGGCGATCAGCAGGTCCGACGTCGAACTCTTCACGCCGCAGCCCAGGACGCGCTTGTTGTTCTCCTTCAGCTTGGAGACCAGCGGGGAAAAATCGCTGTCACCCGAGATCAGGGCGAAGAAGTCGATGTGCTGCTTCGAATAACACAGGTCGAGCGCATCGACGACCATGTGGATGTCGGCGCTGTTCTTGCCGCTCATCTTCGTCTGGGGGATGTCGATCAACTCGATCCCCTGCGAATGAAACTCGCGCACGGCGTCGCGGTAGTGGCTCCAGTCGCAATAGGCCCGCTTGTGGACGATGCGTCCCTTTTCCAGCAGGCGTTTCAGGATCAACTGGATCTGAAACGGCCCCGACTTCATGTCACGCACGCCGATGGCCAGGTTTTCGAAATCGACGAAGACGGCGATCAGTGGAACGTCGGACGACATGGGCAATGATCCTTGAAGGGAACGGCGACGGAGACGTGAAACCGCGCGCTGACAGGTGGTTACGGGTGGAGAAGGATAGCACTCCGCCGCGCCGCACAACAGGCTGGGGATTCGCCGGTGGTGGGTCAGTTTGAAAACGGAACTCGTGTGGCACGCCCTGAGTCTTCGAAGGGCGTGGGAATTACACTGTGCCTCGATCCACGCCCTTCGAGGACTCAGGGCGTGCCACTCAAACTGACCCACCACCGATTCACCGGCAACGTTCAGGCGGCGTCACGGAACGGGCCGTCGGTCTCGGCCAGCAAGACCGGAACGAGACATTCTCGCGCCAGCAATCCGTTCAATGAGATCGTGCCGGCGCATCCCGGCACGGAGATCGGACCGGTGGCGAATTGGAAGACGAACCTCCAGTGCATGGCCAGCCCCGCCAGGACGGCGATGTGCCACAGTTCGTGCGGACCGACCACCCCGTCGATCAGCATCGGCCCGTGAATCAACAGGACAATGGCGCCGACCGTGTACGACAGGCCGCCAAAGACAGCGTATCGAATAAACGCCCATCCGTAGCGCCGCCACAGGACGGTCGCGGTCACGGCGCCGCCCCAGCCGAACACCAGGAAGATCGCGATCCCCGCCACACTCGGGAGGTGATCGAAGTAACTCGTCCGCAGGATCACCCCGCCAATCGCAGTGATCCAGGCCACCGTCACCGGCACCCAGCGTTCGATTCCGGTAAACAGAATGACGTGAACCGGAGTGATGCAGCCGGCGATCACCAGAAAGATTCCGGCCACATCGATCCGCAGCATCAACTCACGGTGCGGGCCGGGCCAGCACATGTGGTAGATGCTGCTGACCACGAGCATCTGCACACAGACATACGCCATCACGGCCAGGCTGATCATCCGCAGTCGGTCGCCCCGGCCGCGATGAACCAACAGGATGGCCAGCGCGGTGAAGACACACGCGCCGACCACATGGCTGAGTGAACTGAACGGCTCACGGATGCCGGGGATGGGAAAGGTCGAGATGTCGCACATGGGGCCTCCGGTTTCGCGTCCAACGAGTTCGACGGCAGAACCGAACTTCAACTCGCGGGACGGTGGTATGCGAAACCGGGGATTTCTGACAGGCCAGAATCGCGATGTGGATGGATCAGACTGCGGACCGAACGACGAATCTTACGCAGCCGGAGAATGGCTCGATGGAAACCTGACGCAATGAACAGGTGGCCGGGCCGCCAAAGGTGTCGACGCAATCGCAACGTCGTGACAGTGGGACGGTGCCTTGGTCCTTGGCGATTGACCAATGACCAATGACCAATGAAGAAGTTCGCGCGGTTCAACGAAACGGGCGCATGACGCGCCATCGGTTCAGCGCGCCATCCGTTGTCGGACGAGTTCTTCCAAATGGGCGGCGACTTCTTCCAGCGTCATCGGCGTCGTGTCGATCACGACGGCGTCCGCGGCGGGCTTCAGCGGAGAACAACTCCGCGATTCGTCGCGTTCGTCACGGACTTCCTGCTGGACCAGCAACTCTTCCAGCGAGACGTTGTCGCCCTTGTCGAGCAGTTCACTCTGCCGGCGGCGCGCCCGCTCTTCCGGTGACGCGGTCAGGAAGAACTTGCACTCTGCGTTGGCAAACACCACCGTTCCCTGATCGCGTCCCTCGGTGACGAGATTCACGCCCCGCGCGGCGGCGCGCTGAAGTTCCACCAGCCGCCGCCGGACCTGTTCGTTGGCCGCGACCAGCGACGCCGTCTGAGTCACCTCTTGGCCGCGGATCGCCTCGGTCACGTCGATCCCATCCAGGATCAACCGGTTGTTCGCGAAGACGATGTCCAGTCCGGCCGGAACACTTCCCACCGCGTCGGCATCGGCCAGATCCACCGTGCGTTGGAGGCAGACATGCGCCACCGCCCGGTACATCGCGCCGGTGTTCAGAAACTCGAAGCCCAGGCGGCTGGCGAGCAGCCGCGCCACGGTGCTCTTGCCGGTCCCGGCCGGTCCGTCGATGGTCACAATCATGGAAGTCAGTCTTGAGGAGGGACGAGCACGCCGGTCATCAGCCGTTGGACAGCACACGTGGAGCACGATTCCCTCGTGCTCGAAACCCGAAGAAAAGACGCACGTTGGAAACGTACGCCACGTTGATCATCAGGCTGTCAGCCCATCAGTTCCGGGATCGGTTTGCCGTGGTCGACGACCGGCGTCGGACGTCCGTTGAAGTCCTTGATCAGCGTGTTGGCCGAATCGATTCCCATGTGGTGATAAATCGTCGCCAGGAAGTCGCCGGGGCCGCAGATCCGTTCGATCGAGTCTTCGCCGCGCTTGTCGGTGCCGCCGATGAATTGGCCGTGATCGATACCGCCGCCCGCCCAGATGTTGGAGAACGCCCGCGGCCAGTGGTCGCGACCCGGTTGCATCGTGCCGGCGGGAGCACTCGCATCGCCGGCTCCGGTGCTCGCCGCGTAGCTGATCTTCGGAGTGCGGCCGAATTCTCCGGTCACGACGACCAGCACCCGCTGGTCGAGACCCCGCTCGCAGATGTCTTCGATCAACGCGGAGACCGCCTGATCGTAGGCGGCCGAGCGGAATTTCATCGCATCGAAAACGTGATGGTTGACGGCGTGATCGTCCCAGTTGTTCACCCGTCCGCACAGCGGACCGGCGAGGCTGGTGGTCAGGACTTCGACTCCCGCTTCGATCAACCGCCGCGCGAGCAGCAGTTGCTGGCCCCACTGGTTGCGACCGTAACGATCGCGGATGCGCGGGTCTTCGCGGTTCAGATCGAACGCCTCCTTGGTCTTGGGATTGGTCAGCAGCGTCATCGCCTGTGTTTCGAATTCGTCGAGCGCGGCGAGCTCCCGTTGCTGATCGAACGTCCGCTCGAGCGTGTCGAGGTTTTGTCGCAATGTCGAGCGGCGGCCCAGCCGGCGGACTTCGTTGGTGTCTGAGAGGCCGATGTTTGGCACCGAGAAGGTTGGCAGATTCGGATCGCCCGAGACGACGAACGGTGAGTAGGCGTCTCCCAGATAAGCGGGGCCGTTGTATTCCAGAGGTGGGTTGATGCCGACGTAGGCGGGGAGCGGGTTCTGTCGCGGACCCTGCTGCGACCGGACGTAGTTGGTCACCGACATCCAGTCCGGCAGACGGGGCTTCGGTTTGTCGCGCGTGTCCGGATCGCCCGAGAGCAACTGCATCGAACCGGCGGGGTGACCGCCTGCGTTTTGGCGCATGGATCTCAGCACGGTGAACTTGTCGGCGATGGCGGCCTGTCGCGGCAGCAACTCACAAAAGTTCAGACCGGGAACCTTCGTCGGGATGGTTCCGAACGGACCGCTGTATTCGCTGCCGGCATTCGGCTTGGGATCGTAGGTCTCGATGTGCGAGCAACCACCGGGTTGCCAGACCATGATCACGGCGTTCTTCTCGCGGCCGGCTCCGGAATCGCCGGCCGCCCGCGCGTTCTGCGCCTGCAACCGAAGAATGCCCGGCAGGCTGAGCGTCGCGAATCCAGCCAAGCCGGTCTGAAGAAACCCGCGTCGGCCCGAACAAACATTCAACGGACCGGGACAGTAGACGGGTGCGTCATTCATGGCTTGTGTACTCCAACGATTGGACTGTTTGGCCAGCTCAATGCGACCAACTTGTGTCGACTCTAGGGAATCAATCCCGCTTGAATCTGCAGTTTTCTGGCAAACAACCGGGATGTGCCGTTGATTTGCAGCACATCCACGGTGGCTTCGCCGACGGGTGTCCGGGGTCGTATCAATCCTGTGCGAAGTTCAAGTTCAAAATGCAGATGCCAACCCAAAACTGCGGGAGCATACTGGCGGGGGTTGTATAGCAGTTGGGGATTCCCATGATGGTCTTTTCCTGCGGTGCGGTCACCTTTCGCGAGATTACAACCCGAACAACTCAACGCCAAGTTTTGGAGTGTCGTCCGGCCCCCTTGAGACAGCGGCAGGATGTGTTCAAGGTGAAACGTCGTCCCCGTCGCGATCTCCAACAAACGGCAGTATTCACACGCACCACCGGCGCGGGCCACGACGAGCGATCGAAATGACTCGGTCGTCGCCATCCGTTACTGCTCCATGCCAGAGGGGGTCACCCAGACCGTCACAGGCACGCTGTTGGCCGGACGAAGATTGCCTCCACGCTTCGCGAACTCGGCCAGCTTCTTCCCATTTGCGATCGTCAACAACTCTGCGTCCGCAACCAATCGTTGCAAGAGCGTCAACTCCTTCCCGGTGATTGTCCCTTCGCGATTCTTATCCAGAAGCTCGTCCATGCGGCGTTGCTTGGCTGGCGGAAACCGGCGTATCGAGGGGGGGGCGACCGTCTTGCTCATGATCAATTCCTGAATTGTCAGTTCGCTCGAACACTGACACAGCGGGTCACTTGGCTGGCGCATTCACACGAATCTTGATCGGTTCGGACACGACGATGTCCACAATGTCTCGGGGAGCGGCGGCGGCGGTCGCGGCCTTCAATCGGTCGGCGGCGGCGGTTGCTGCTTCTGCTGCTGTTTTCTGTTTGGCCGTCGCGGCCTCCACCGCTTTATCGGCTTCGGGCTTGGTCTCGGTTGCGGCGGCCTGGGCGGCTGCGGTCAGTTTTGTGACATCGGCTTCAAGGGCCATCAATTCCTGCAGCGCCTTCTTGTGGGCCTCCTCGGCGACGGCGACCGCTTCCGGATGATGCCGGTACTTCGCGACGGCGCCTCCGTAAAACGCGATCAAGTAGTCTCCCGGCGCCACCTTCAACGCAGCCGTGTCGAGGACCGCCTGCGAACCGTCGGCCGTCAGCGACACATCGAATTGCGGCGTCCTGTCAAAGACCGCTCCCATCGTCTTCAGTTGCAGCGTCCCGCCGGAGAACTCACTGCGGCGCGTGTGAACGAGTGAGATCGTCAACTTCTCACCCGCCGTCACGGTCAGCATCTCTTTCGACGACGGGGTGATCGTGATCGGCGCGAACTCACGGCCGCTCACCGAGACCGGGATGTCGGCGAACAATCGCGGGACAGGAATCTCACCCCACGAATCCGAGATCGGCCAGGCGTGCGAAGCCAAGCGGCCGGGTCGAGTCACAACCTCACCGTTGATGGTGGCTCGCGCGAGGAACGTGCCGCTGCCGACCGCTCGCGGCGCGTTCTGATTCGCCGTCACGAGTATCAACCCGCGCGACTGACCGGCGGGAATTTTCAAACCGCTTGCCGTGACACCATCGGGCAGACCTTCCAGCGCGAGGTCGATGTCGCCATCAAAATCGTCACGACGAATGGCAATCACTTCGAGAGCCATCGTCGCTCCGCCGCGCAGAGCCAGCGGCTTCGAGACGGCGTTGCGATCTCCGTTCCGCAGTTCCATGTGCAACGCCCACGCGACGACGGCGAAGTCGGGAACCGCTTTGCGAATGACGAGCCGGTAAACATTCTTCGGATCGTTCCGCGTCCCGCCGAACAGGTCGGAGATTTGCAACCGGTGCAGACCGTCTTCCTTGATCTCCAGCTTGCCAAGGATGTCTGCGGTCCCGGCGTTGTAAGGCGGGCCGTCATACGCATAGCCGTTGCTCGACACCTTCACGGGGCTGGGGATGTCGCTGAACTCGGCGACGTCGGTCAGTTTCTCGGTGTCGCCGGTGCGAGCGACATGCTGCACGAGGATCGACGGATCGGTCGGCAAACCGAATCGCTCGGAGGCGACCTCAACCCACCACACGTCTCCCTTCTTGGCCTCGAACTCGAAAACATCGACATCCGCGGCCGGGAAGAAACTCCCCGCGATGTCGCACGGCAGCGAAATCTTCTGAGCCTTTGTGCGATCGTTGTTCGGTTCGCTCTCGGCCAACTCGGCTTGTTCTTTGAGACCTTGCGGCGGCCACGAAAACGAGTTCACCGGCTTCGTCGATGGCAGCCGCACGATCGGTGCTCCGACGGGGAGTTCGGACACGGCCAAGCGGTAGTAATAAGGTTGACCGCCCTTGAAGGTCAGTTCGTGGACCTTGATCACATACTTGCCGTCGGCCGGCACGGTGAAGTCGAGCGCGCCGCCTCGGCGTTCCACCAGCAGGTCGCGACCGGCGGCATCGGCGATGATCACGACCGCATCGAGCTTTGAATCAATCCCGCGTGTCGCACAATCGACGATGATTCGTCGCCCCTTGCGTCCTTCAAAGACGTAATGATCAACCGCCCGCTGAGTCATCGTGGCGTTGCAGATGGAGTTGACCTTCAACTCCATCGCGATCGCCAGCGTCGTGTTCGCCTTCGTCTGCACAGCTTCGTCGAGCGTGCCGACCGAAAACGCTCGCGAGGACGAAATCCCCAACCGCGTCATCACGCGAGCCTCATGAATTCCGACCGGACAATCAGCGGCAATCGTGACGACATATTTTCCGTTTGGCTCCGGCTGCCCCGCCGCGTTCAACTTGCGAGCCGCCGAGATGTGCCGATCCGAGAACGTCAACTCGTCCGCGTCCTCGATGTGCTCGCCGCTGATCGTGACCTCGACCTGAGACCCGACCTTGGCTCCCATCGGGGATGTTGTCAGTAGCCGCGGGGCTGGCAGGCCGACCGATTGAGCGAAGGACGACGAGGAGAAGTTGAAACACGCTCCGCAGATCATCGCCGCGAGCAGAATCCGACGAAAATGCCAACTACGGTCGAAGTCGCTCATGATGCACCTGATCTTCGGCCCAACGGGCCAGCCTTATGTCAGCCCAGGGCAACGCCCTGGGTCTCGGAAGTCAAAACAATCGAAAGCCCCAACGGGGCGAGCCTAATCCCAAACGTAACGCTCATCCCATTCAATGCCATGCCGCCTGCACAGTTCACGAAACTCGTCCTGAAAACTCATGCGACGATGATGGTCTTCCTGGTTCTCAATGTAACTCTTCACCGCCGGGACATTCGACTCGCTCACCGAGAAGATGCCGTAGCCCGCCTGCCATGCGAACGTGCTCAACGCGGGAGATTGTTTCTTCAACCACTTGCTCGTCTCGGTCTTGGCTTCCTGCACCACGTCCATGATCGCAAACTTGCGGCCCAACAGGCCGAGGGCATGAACGTGGTCTTCAACTCCGTTGATCAGTATTGCCGGTGAATCGACGTTGTTACGCAGGATCGTCGCCATGTAAGCGAAGAGTTCCTGCCGCAGTTCTTGGCCCTGCAACCACGGGGTGCGGTTCTTGGTCGAGAAGACCAGATGAACGACAACTTTGGCGAGGGACTGTGGCATGGTGGCCTCCAGCATAGGGCCGCCCCTTTGGGGCTTGGTTCATCACGTTGATCCGGTCCCCAGGGCGTTGCCCTGGGCTGACATAGGGCTGGCCCGTTGGGCCGGAAAAGGGAGGATCAGGCACGGAGGCAATTTGCCGCCATCGCTGATGGAGGCGGTCATTGTTTCCCAAAGAAACGGCCTTTGGAAATTCACGGGCTGTTCCACGTCCAATTTTTCGGCGGTCAATACATCGGGTGTCAGTCGCGGCCATTGTTTTGATGGCGATTCGCATTCGTCCAAAACGACCATGACGCGCCGCCCCTCCAAGTCCGTCAGGGATTCTTGAAAGCGAAGCTGCCCGTTCGTCACTTCGGCGGGAAAGGTTCGGCGGATCATGATGGACTCCTGACGGCTCACTTTGGCGGAATGGTCTCACGCTTCGACGTGGGCGTCCGCGAGTTGAGGTGTCATCTGGTCGAGGCAATCTTGTTTGATGGCTTCAATGAATTTGCGGTCGTTTTCCCAGTCCGCGAGTTGGTCTTCGGACGCTCCGGCTTGCCGCAGCCGCTGGTCTTGGTCTTGCACAAAGTAATCCAACGCTTCAACGACGAATCGAACAGCTTTGGGTGAAAGGTTCATGACGATGTTCCCGATGTCGAGCGATCATAATTGGACAACCAAACGCACGCCAAGCGGCCTTCCAAGCCAACTCTCAATGGTTGAACAAGAACTCCTTCGTATTGATCAATGCCCA
>JAYTIB010000500.1:0-4476 GCA_043732205.1 Schlesneria sp.
ACTGTCGTAGCACGGACGCCTCGTCCGTGCGTCCCTTTCGTGCGATGACTGGGATTTGGACGCACGGACGAGGCGTCCGTGCTACGGCTGATTCTCGCCGAATCCCGACAGTGATTGATGCGCCGGTCCTTTGCAGCCTGTTGAAAAAACGTGGGGTGCGTTTCCAACGTGCCCGTTTTCTGCGGGAAATGAGCACGATGAAATCGTACTCCACGAGTTTTTCAACTGGCGGTTGGTTGCGGTAGGCGACGGCCCGCCGCCGGATCAGAACCGCGCCTTGCGCTGGGACAGGTATTCGACGAGCGCCCGGTCGAAGGGCATGCTGGTGTCGAGCGCGACGTAGTCCGCCCCCATGTTCAGGCACTCGCGGCGGTACTGCTGGCGCAGTTCTTCGACGGCTCCCAGGTAATCGCCGCGGATGCCGGCCGCATCGACAACCAACCGATCGCCGGTTTCAGGATCCTCGAAGTCCGACAATCCCTCGAAGGGGAAATGGACCTCGGCCTCGTCCATGACGTGGAACAGGATGACATCGTGTCCGGCATGCCGCAGCATGTGCAGACTGTCGAGCACCGGCTGCGGATCGCACAGCAGATCGGAGAAGAGCATCATCAGGCTGCGGTGGCGAATCATGGCGGCGATCCGCTTCACGTTTCCCGCCAGATCGGTCTTGCCACTCGGCCGGGCCTTGGACAGGAGTGCCAGCATGTTTCCCAACTGGCTGCGCTTGCTGCGGGCGGGAAGGCAGACCCGCAACTGCGTGTCAAAGGTCATCAGGCCGATGGGATCCTGCTGATGGATCATCATGTAGGTCAGGGCCGCGGCCAGGCAGGTGCAGTAATCAAACTTCGTCAGCTCCTGCCGGTAGGTGTAGCCCATGCTTTCCGACAGGTCCATCAGGATGTAGCCCGAGATGTTGGTCTCGGCCTGATACTTCTTGATGTAGAAGCGGTCGGTCTTGGCGAAGACCAGCCAGTCGATGTTCTTGGGATCGTCCCCCTGCGAATAGCGGCGATGCTCGCTGAACTCGACGCTGAACCCCTGGAACGGGCTGGCATGCAGACCGCTGAGAAACCCCTCGACGATGAACCGGGCGCGCAGATCCAGCCGCGCGACATTGCGGATCACCGAGGGCTTCAAGAACTGTTCGGCACCGGGCATGGTTGGGCAGTGGGCAGTGGGTAGTGGGTAGTGAGTAGTGGGTAGTGGGCAGTGGGCAGGAGCTTCCCCCCATCCACTACCCACTATCCACCATCCACTTCCCAAAAGAAAGCACCCGACCGGCGGTGCCGTGTCGGGTGCGTCGAGGTTTCATTCGTGTCAGCCACCGTGCGTCAGTATTCCCATTGGATACCCATGCTGTAGTTGCCGGTGATGTAGGTGGACCGGTAATCGTTCAGTTGTGGGCTCTGCGGATAGGCCAGCCAGTTGACGGTGTTGGACGGACGGTACATGTTCCCGACCAGGATCAGCGAGTATCCCGCCTGGAATTCAGCACCGCTTAGGATCTTCGACTTGTTCAGGACCGGGACGAACTTGAACAGGTTGGCCTTCCCGAAGATCGATTGCTCGAACATCGGCGACAGGGCGGTGTTCTGATCCTGGTGCGCGAAGCGGGTTGATGCCGGCGCATTCCGGGGCATGACGGTCGGATCGGTGATCGTTCCGGTGATCTTCGGATAGTAGGCGTCACCGATGTTGAAGCCGGACAGGTTTCGTGCGGAGTGATTCACCAGCAGGCCGAACTTCGACTGGGTCCAGACCTTCAACTTCTCTCCGCCAATGTCAAACCGCAAGCCTGCCTCGGGGCCGGCCATTTCGGACGTGACCGACGAGGAGAGCATCGACTGCATGATGCTCAGCGTGGTGAGGGCTTCCAGCGTGACAGGGCTCAGGAAGCCGTTGGCAGCCGCAGCACCACCCGCCGCGGCGGCACCCGGCACGTTGATCGTGTATCCCAGCCCGCTGTCGGCGCCATCGAAGGCGAAGTTCTCGCGGACTCGCAAATATCGGGCACCGTACATCGGGCGCACCGTGAGTGCCGATCGCTCGAAGATCGGCGTTGCGTACCAGTCGGCGTTGAATCCCCCCACCTGTGTTTGATACTGCAATCGGTAATAGATGTCGAAGGGCATCACCACGCCGGGCAGGCCATTGAGATCCGTATCCGCGCCGTTCAGGGGAAGTCCCGCGAACGCATGGAGGTGGTTCAACAATGCCGTGTTGGCGATGGTGGAGTTGTTGTACAGATCCTCGTTGAACCCGCGGGGGTCACCGATGAACAGCGCCGCCGTGGCGGGGTTCATGTAAAAGCCCGACGCTTGGAAGCCGCTCTGATCCGGATTCCACCAACCCCAGGTGCCTCGGAATCCCGCGGCACTGAGCGGATCGGTAATTGAGCCGGTCGATTGTCCCAGGAAGATCGGGTGGTCACGGGAGGCGGCACCGCCGCCCCCGCCGCCGGCAGCAGCGGTGGTTTCGCGGTCCGGTGTCCCAATCGTCGAAGTCCCGGCGGCGGTTTCCTGGAATTGCTGGTTCAGGTCCGGATTGATGACTCCCGGAGCGAGGTTGGCCGGAAGCGTGTTGACCTGCGGCCCCCCCACAAAGCTGTTGGGACGACTGGTCTGGCCAATCAACCCCTCGGCCGTGAAGAAGAACTTCCGGTTGCCGATGATCTGCCGGTTGAACCAGAGGCCGTTTTGATTCGACGTCTGATCGACCCGCGGCCCGTCAAACGGAGAGACATTGGGCCAAGCATTCGCACCGGGGGGATAGCCGCCCGGCATCCCACCGTACGACTGCTGCGGGTACGACCCGTAGTTCGCGGAGTAGGGTGGCGGCAGCATTCCGGTCCGATCCGGATTGCCGACGTCGTTCGGTGAGATCGGTGGTGGCTGGGCCATTGCCTGCCCGCCAACAACCGACAGCCACGTGCTGAGGAGACATGCCAACCAGTGCCGTTTCCGCATCAGTCGTTCCCTGACTTGGACGCCGAGAGTCCAGTAACTCGCGAGCCATAGTGGCTCAACGCCAGCGCGACAATCCGCACCTACGGGTTCTATCGGAACGCCGACTTGGCAAACTCTAACGATTGTTCGGAAGTTGACGAAAAACGAGGCCGGTCCGTTTGTAGCGGTCGTTCCGAAGGCTCCAACGGCGGATTCTGCGCGGTGAGGGCGACTGGCGGCTACTGTAGTCCCGCCGCTCCGCCGGCGGGACGTCCGGTCGGCGGACCGACCGGACTACGGTAACGTCCCCCAACCCGGAATGTTGACGAAACATCAGCCGCAATCGGCAGAGTTGGCCGGACGCTGGCACTCCTGAGAACGGGGTCACTCGAGGTACGTGCCCCGCAGCGCCCCGGCTTCGTATTCGGCGGCCAGTTGATCCGCCACATCCTTGGCCAGCCGGCCCGCTTCCACCTGAACCTGCAGTTGCTTCCGGTACGACTCCACCAGTTGCGACTTCTCGTACCGCGCGAACTGCAGCATGTCGTGGATGCGGCTGCCAGCGATCAGCTTCGTGACGTGGTAGCGGCCGTCGTTGTCGATGACCACGTGCGCTTCATTGGGGTTGCCGAACAGATTGTGGTGGCTCCCCATCACCTCTTGATACGCGCCCGTCAGAAAGATGCCGAGGTAGTAATCCTGCCCGTCTTTCCAGTCATGCAGCTCCAGCGTTTCCTTGACGTCCTTCAGATCGACGAAGCGGTCGATCTTCCCGTCGCTGTCGCAGGTGACATCCACCAGCGTCGCGAAGTCACCGGGTGCCTCATCGAGTCGGTGGATGGGCACGACCGGAAACAGTTGCTTGATCGCCCAACTGTCGGGGGCCGAGCGGAACAGTGAGAAGTTGCACAGATACTTCTGGGCGAGGATCTTCTTCAGATTCTCGAACTCCTCATCCGCGAAGCTCTCCTCTTCTGATTCGTCCAGCGCGCGGGCGCAGATTTCCCAGAACAGCACTTCGCCCTTGGCCCGGTCTTCCAGGCTGATCAAGCCCAGGTTGAACTGCGTGTGCAGCTCGTCCTTGTGCTCGAGCGCGTCGTGGTAGTACTCGGCGTAATTCTTGCCGTTGATGGAATCGCACAGATCCTTCAGTTCCGTGATCACCTGCGGGTCATCCTCGTCGATGGTGACTTCCGCCTCGTCTTCGGCGAAGGTTTCGATCTCGTCGCGGATCGACGTGATGAAGACCGTGTGGTACGCCGTCATGAACCGGCCGCTTTCCGTGACGAGGTGCGGGTGCGGCACATTCTCTTCGTCGCAGACCCCCTTGACGACATAGACGACATCGTTGGCGAACTCCTGCACCGTGTAGTTGACGCTCGACTCGAACCGCGTCTGCGAACCGTCGTAGTCCACACCAAGGCCACCGCCGATGTCGAGGAACTCGATCCCGCAGCCGATCTGGCGCAGCTTCGCGTACACGCGCGCCGCCTCCTTCATGGCGTTCTTGACGCGCTTGATGTCGGTG
>JAYTIB010000501.1:0-4474 GCA_043732205.1 Schlesneria sp.
CCGGCTCCGTTCCGCCCGTACAGTGACGCCCACTTTCATTTCAATTGGCGCTACTGGTGGGATTTCGGCGGCGGTCAACTGGCGGACTTCGGCTGCCACTTCATGGACCTGCCGTTCTGGGCTCTGGAACTGGGGGCTCCGACATCGGTCGCGGCCAAGGGGGAAAAGGGCCACGACGGCGACAACGACTGCCCGATGAAGATGCAGGTCGAATACCAGTTCCCGGCTCGTGGCGGCATGTCACCGGTCCATTTGACGTGGTATCACGGCGGCTGGATGCCCGCGGGAGCCGACGTCTACAAGATGGGCTCGGCCGTGCTGTTCGAAGGCTCAGACGGCCGCCTGATCGCGGACTACGGGACTCACAAGCTGTTCATGCAGGACGGGAAGACCGCGTCGCCGGTCAAGCCGTGGATCACCGATTCCGTCGGGGGCCATCACCACGAATGGCTGCACGCGATCCGCACGAACGGCACAACATCGTCGCACTTCGAGTACGGCGGGAACCTCACCGAGGCCGTGCTGCTGGGGAACGTCAGCTATCGATCCGGCAAGTCATTCCAATGGGATGCCAAGGCGATGAAGACCGATTCCCCCGAGGCTGATGCGTTCCTGAAACGGGACTATCGCAAGGGTTGGACGCTGTAGCATTACCGTAGCCACGCTCGCCAGAGCGTGGGAGATTAGGCGAACGGGGGATGAAAGATTACCCACATACAAGCACGAAGCGCAAGCGAGTGAGTTCTAAGGCACACTCGCTTGCGCTTCGTGCTTGTATCGCTTGCCTTGGCAAAGTGTCCCCACGCTCTGGCGAGCGTGGCTACACGTTGTCAGTCGTCTTGTCCCCGGCATCGCAAAGTATCAATCCGACAACCGGGCCAGCGCCAACGCGCCGTGAACAACAACGCTTTCGCCGAGTGCGGCGGGCAGCAGTTGGTACGAGTTGGCGAGCGGTGGAAAGACGTATTGCTGGACGGCGTTCCGCAGCGGCGCGAAGAAGACTTCTTCGCCCACCAGAGAGACTCCGCCGCCGACTACGACCACCTCGGGCGCGACCACTGTGATGACTTGGGCGATCGCCCAACCGAGCACCCGCGTGGCCGTGACATACTCGGCGCGCGCGAGTTGGTTTCCCGCCAGCGCCGCTTCGCCGATGCTCTTAGTCGTCAAGGTCTCGACCCGGCCATTGCAGCGGTTCAAGAGATCGCCGAGGTCAGCGGATGAGTTACCGAGGGCAATGAGTTGAGTCAGTGTGCCTTGCGAGGACGTTGCGATGCCCGGACCGGCGGCGCGGGATTCCACCGTGTCTGAATAACCGATCGCATCCAGACCGGGTCGCAGGTGGCCGATCTCGGCTGCGGCCGGTCGATTCGTGCCGTGAATCCGCCGATCGAAAACCAACCCGCCACCGATCCCGGTACCGACCGTGACATAGAACACGCTGCCGGCATCGCGACCCGCTCCAAAGCAGGCTTCCGCCAGACACGCGACATCGCAGTCGTTGCCGAGTGTCGTCGGGACGCCCAGTTCCTGCTGTGTCCATTCGACGAGCGGGAAGTTGTCCCAACCCGATACCTGATGGCTGATCTGTACGATCCCGCGGGCACCGAGCACCGGGCCGCCGAATCCATAGCCGACGCGTTGCACGTTGTGTCGCGCGACCAGCTCGCGGCCGACGTCACGAATCTGTTCGCGAATCCCCGCGCCCCCGAGCGCGATCTGCACATCGCGCCGTTCAAACGCCACGAAGTCCGAGCCGTCACCGAGGCCGACTCCGAATTGAAGCTTGGTGCCGCCGATTTCGATGCCGAGGTACATGGTGGTAGTGGGGAGTGGGTAGTGGGTAGTGGATGAATCAACCGTCTTGGTGGCGGAACTCGTTGAAATTGAGGTATTCCCAATGCCGGTAGATCGGCGAGATGTTGACCAGTTTGGACTGCGGGCCGATCGCGGCGATGCGGCCTTCGTTGAGCACGATCACCTGGTCGCTGCGCCGGACTGTCGACAATCGTCCGGGCAGGAAGATCACGGTGCGATCACGACAGATGCGTTCGTAGGCATCGGCGAGCAGTGCCTTGGTGTCCTCGTCCAGCGGCACCCTGGGCTCTTCGATGATGATCAGCGCCGGATTGCGGACCATGGCCCGCGCCAAGCCCAGCCGGAATCGCTGCGACACATCCATCAGATCGCGACGTTCGGGCAGGTCGCTTTCATAGCCGTCAAACAGCTTGACGATGAAGTTGTGCGCGTGCGTCAGCTTGGCGGCTTCTGTCGCCTGCTGCAGCGTGTAATCGTTCCGACCCCCGCGAATGTTGTCGAGCACGGTGCCCGGCAGCAGCGGATCATTGGCTCCGACAAACACGGTCTCGGCGCGAAGAGATTCCAGTGTGGCCCAGGCGATGTCTTCGCCATCGAACAGGATGCGTCCCTGTTGCGGTTCGATGAAGCGCGGCAGCATCGCCACCAGCGCGCTGGCCTCCAGCGGATTCAGTGACACCAGGGAATAGGTGCGACCCGCTTCCAGCGTCAAATCGAGTTCATGGAGCAGCACGTGGCCGGTCGGTGTGCGGTAGGTGACCGAATCCAGGTGCAGGGACTTGGCGAGTGGTTGCAGAAAGTGCGCACCGACGGCCTGGCTGACGGTCGGGATCTGATCCAGGTACTTGTGAATCTTCCCAGCGGATGCGTTCGCCGTGTGCAGCAGCGCGGATCGGGAACGGAGCGATTTCGTCCCCGGTAACGCCAACCACCAGACGGCCATGAAGACGCCGCCGCTCGCGATCGACAATTCCCCCTGCCTCAACAGGATGTGTGTCGCCAGGATGAAGAGCAGAAACGCGGCGATTGCGGAACAGGCGGCGACGTCCCGCACCCGCAGATGCCGGGCCTGTTCCGCGAATCGGTCCTGCTTCGTCGACAGGTCGTGGAATCGGACCAGGTGGTTGGCGAATTGCTCGTGTTCCACTTGTTCGATGCCCAGTCCGCGCACCAAGCGCGCGGATTGGAATCCGTCAGTCTCGCACCGCAGTTCCTCATGGGTGCGATCCGTGGCCAGGTGGTATTCGGCTTCGGCCCGCCGACTCCGCGCTTCGATGTAGTACCAGGCGACGCCCAGGAAGAGCAGGAATTGGGCGGCGACCAACGGCAGAACGGAGAGTGCCACCACGGCCAGACAGATCAACTCCAGCGGATAACGAATGTCGGACTCGATCATCGTCGCCAGACTGCGGCGCACGGTCTCAATCTCGACGGTGAAGATCTCGCTGGCTGCCGCCAGACCCTTGCCATCCAAGTCCTCGGGGCCCAGTCGCAGCGCTTGCCGGTGGACGTTTCGGCGCGTGGGGGCGACCGCCTCCAGTGCGGCATGCAGTGCCCGTCCCCTCGTTTGCGACAGACAGGCGGCTCGCGCCGTGAACAGGAGCGCGCCGGCGAACAGCAGCGTCATGGCGGCGAGGATGTTGGACTGCAACAGGTCGACGTTCCGGAACAACCAACCGAGCCCGTTTCCCCACCAGGCCGTCCGGGAGCGCCAGACCGCCGGCAGGATGCCGTACTCGTCGTGGCTGACATGCACCGAAGAGTCCGGTTTGTTCTGAGCGGGCCGCGCGGCGGGATCAACATGTTCGGCGGATTCCCCGGGCTTCACCGGCGCGGCATCCGCAGGCGGTCCGTCCACTGGGACATCGCCCTTTTGAAACGCTGCGGTCCTCACGGGCAATCCGGTCAATTCCCGGAAGCGCTGAACCTCTTCGTTGGCCAGGTACGTTGTCAGTTTCCCGCGATCGGCGACGAGTCCGACCAGCAGTCCGCCGATCACCAGCAGGAGCAGCAGCAGGAACGCCGACAAGAGCGACCACAACCAGACCATCAGACAGCGGCGGCGAAACAGGTCGCGCGGGGAAAAGATGTGGTCGAGCACATTCGGAGCAGTTTTCGCCACGATGATCGCCGATGCGAAAGGGGACGATCGCATCCGTGCGCGAGTCGATCAGTGTCCTCAGTGTCCAGTGACAGCCTGTCTGGGATCGGCCGGTTGGCGGCACGGGTTCAACCCAAGCCGGCGCGGCGTTGGTGTTTACCCAGCCCGCAACACCGCCACCACGAACACAGTAGCACGGCGAATCGGAATTTCCGACATGATCGGAATGATTCATCGTGACCCAGGCGGGAAGCGACAGTTCCGCGCACGTCCTTCGCCGTCGGTTCCGGGTCATGCCGCACAAGGCCCAGACTGGATCGTTTGACCCTGAGCCAACGGCGAAGGTGTCGGGTGCCGGCACCCTGAGGCGTGTACCGACGGTGCCAGCGGAGACGGATGCATCTAAGGAACTGGCTCGAAACAACTTCCCGGATTGACACTGGTGATTCTGTGAGCGGCGGGGCGCTAGCCGCCGGTGTTTTTAACTCACCGGCGTCCCTCGACAACACCAGCGCCAGCCTGCCGCTCGACAGCCTCACCGGCCTGCGACTCGGG
>JAYTIB010000502.1:0-11447 GCA_043732205.1 Schlesneria sp.
TCAAAATTGGCCGAACGCAAATTTGGGTCACCGTGAATCGAACGACGGCCAATTTTGAAATTTGAACGCCCGACCCCAAGCTTACTGGATTCCACCCAGAATCGTGACGCACACCGGGGGCCGCGGGGAATCTCCCGCTGACGGTGGCGATGCCAACCGCCGGCGCGCTATAAGAAATCGGCGGCGTCGGGTTTGAGATCGATTTGGAGTCCGATCAGGAGCAAAGACCATGGCCGAGCGACTGCGCGTGGGTGTGATTGGTCGAACCGGGAAAGGGGCCTACGGTCACGGCATCGATTCCGTCTGGGCCGAAGTCTCCGAGACCGAGGTCGTGGCGGTCGCCGACGAGCACGAGGCGGGACGGCGTGATGCCCAGAAGCGAACGAAAGCCATCAGCGCGTATGCCGACTACCGCGAGATGCTCGACAAGGAGCGGTTGCAGATCGTTGCGATCGGACCGCGATGGATCGACCAGCACCGCGACATGGCGATCGCCGCCGCCGAGCATGGCTGCCACGTCTACATGGAAAAGCCCTTCGTGCCGACTCCGGCCCAGGCGGACGAGGTGATTCGCGCCTGCGAGATGCGTCACACCAAACTGGCGCTGGCCCATCAAACACACTACTCGCCGACCGCGATCCTCGCCCGCAAGCTGATCGCAGAGGGTCAGATCGGCGAGATCCTCGAACTGCGCGGCCGCGGCAAAGAGGACCAGCGCGGCGGGGGTGAGGATCTGTGGGTGCTGGGGTCGCACGTCCTGGATCTGATGCGGTTCTTCGCGGGCGATGCGCTCGATTGCCATGCGACCGTCTCCGCCAACGGGCAGCCGATTTCCGCCAAGGATGTGGCCGAGGGGAATGAAGGAGTCGGTCTGTTGGCCGGCGATGCGGTGCATGCGCGGTACACGTTCGCCAAAGGGATGATCGGCAGCTTCGACTCGGTCCGCGGCAAGGGGGGCAACCCGTCGCGATTCGGACTGCAGATCTACGGCAGCAAGGGAATCATCGAGATCGGCACCGGGTATCCCGCTCCGGTGTGGATCTTGAAGGACGCGGCCTGGTCGCCGGGACGCAGCGGCGCCGCCTGGCAACAGGTCACATCCGGCGGCGGCGGACAACCCGAAGCGATCAAGGACGGCGGCTTGCATGCCGGTAACGTCGCGGCCGTGAACGATCTGCTGGACGCGATCTTGAACGATCGGCAACCCGCCTGCGGAATGTACGACGGCCGCGCCATCGTGGAGATGATCTGTGCCGTGTTCGCCTCACAGCGAGCCGGCAAGCCGGTCGCGCTGCCGCTCGCCGATCGCGGCAATCCACTGGCGGCGTACAAGTCCGCATGATCCGTTCTGTTCGGCGCGGGTCTCCTCTTCTGAGGAGTTCCTTTGGACTGCGGCGGCTTGACGCCGCTTTGGGATTTTGGGTGCAGCCCTTTGCCATCGAGTCAGTTCAGGGACGACCGCCAGAACTGCGGAATGAAAAACAAAAATGCCAAAGCGGCGTCGAGCCGCCGCACTCCAAAGGAAAGCGCCCCTCCAATCCAGCCGGGTGCCAGTCATTGCTGTTCCTCATCCCACTTCGTCACGCGTTGCCGGTATCGCGGGCATTGTCGCGGATGCTATCTTGTCACGCTCGGAGACCTCCGATCCGTTGCCCGTTACTCGATCCCTGGCCCGTTGCTGACGGAACCCGCGCATGAGAATTCTGTCGATGGCGATGCTATTCGTGGTGCTGGCGATCCCGTGTGCGGCACAGGACGCGGTGGACTACGTGCGGCAGATCAAGCCCGTGCTGCAGGCGCGCTGCTATGCGTGTCACGGGGTGCTCAAGCAGGAAGCCGGGCTGCGGCTGGATACGGCCGCGCTGGCGAGCAAGGGCGGCGACACCGGGGCGGTGATCAAGGCGGGCGACGTGGATGGCAGTCTGCTGCTCAAACGAGTGTCCGCTGCTGACGAAGCAGAGCGAATGCCTCCCGAGGGTGAGCCGCTCAAGCCTGCGGAAATCTCCGCGTTGAAATCCTGGATCGCTCAAGGAGCGAAGGCTCCCGCCGATGAGAAGCCCGAACGAGACCCGCGCGACCACTGGGCCTACCGGGTTCCCGTGCGACCTGTCGTCCCGGACGTTGCCAACACGGTGTGGGTCAGGAACCCGATCGATGCGTTCATCGCCGCCGAACACCAGAAGCGTGGCATCACCCCGCAGAAGCCGGCCGACAAACGAGTCTGGTTGCGGCGCGTGTCACTCGATCTGGTCGGATTGCCGCCGACGCGCGACGAGCTCGATGCGTTTCTCGCCGATGATTCGGCCGAAGCCGTTGACCGCGTCGTGACCCGGCTGCTCGACAGTCCGCACTACGGCGAACGCTGGGGCCGGCATTGGATGGACATCTGGCGCTACAGCGACTGGTGGGGACTCGGTGCCGAAGTCCGCAATTCGCAAAAGCACATCTGGCACTGGCGCGATTGGATCGTCGAGTCGCTCAACGCCGACAAGGGCTACGACCAGATGCTGCGCGAAATGCTGGCGGCCGATGAGTTGTATCCGAACAACTTGGACAAGCTGCGGGCGAGTGGCTTTCTCGCCCGACAGTACTTCAAGTTCAACCGCACCAGTTGGCTGGACGAGACCGTCGAGCACACGTCCAAGGCGATGCTCGGACTGACGTTCAACTGTGCCAAGTGCCACGATCACAAGTACGACCCGTTCTCGCAGCAGGAGTATTACCGGCTGCGGGCGATCTTCGAACCGTACCAGGTCCGGACCGATGCGCTGCCCGGTGAAACGGACTTCGAGAAGGACGGCCTCCCCCGCGTGTTCGACTGCAATCTCGACGCGCAGACATTTGTGCACATCCGCGGCGACGACCGCAACCCGGACAAGACGCGCGTGATGGAACCAACCGTTCCCGCCTTCCTCTCCTTCGACAAGTGGCAGATCGAACCAGTGGCACTGCCCGCCGAGGCATTTCAGCCCGGACTGCGATCGTTTGTCGAAGAGGCTCATTTGAAGCAAGCCCAGCAACGGATCGCGGAGGCCACGACCGCACTGAGCGCCGCCCGGAAGAAGCTGACGGAGGCCATTGAGGTGGATCGAAGTGCTGCGGCCAAGGGCGAGGCGGATGCTCCTGCGGATGCGCTGTCGGCGATCATCCGGCCGATCTTTGCAGACAACTTTGCGGTCGCCAAGCCCGAGGCGTGGGAGATGCGCGACGGCCTGTGGAGCTACGCCGACGGTCGACTCACACAGTCGATGGTGGGGGCCACCCGCACCGCGTTGCGATTGAAGCAGCTTCCCCCGGCCGACTTCGAGGCACGGCTGAAATACGTGCCGACCGGCGGAGAGATGTGGAAGTCGGTCGGGATCAACTTCGACGTCGGCGAACAGAACAACGAGGTGCTGGCGTACGTCAGTTCGGTCGCCAGCGGTTCGAAGGCGCAGGTCGCATACAAACAGGGGGCCAACTACGTCTATCCGCCGGATGCCGCGATCATGATGCCGGTGGAATTGAACAAACCGCACGACATCGTGCTGCGGGTGCGTGGATCGTTGGTCAACGTGACTGTCGATGGGCAGTACTCGGTCGCCTATCGACTGCCGATCGCCCGGCAACGCGGATCGCTGGAGGTCATCACCTTCGATGCGAAGGCTGAGTTCATCGCGTTCGAACTGTATGAACTGTCTCCCGCCGTCATACTTGCGGAACTGCAGTCGTCCCCGGCCAAGCCGGTTGATGTCTCGCTGCCGCTCGATCAGGCGAAGATTTCGCTGTCGATCGCCGAGAAGACTCTTGTTGCGGCCGAATCTCAGCCGGTGTCGATCCGCGCCCGGGTCGCCGCCGATCGCGCGCGTCAGCAAGAACCTGTCCCCGCTGATTTGGCGAAACTTGTCGCGGAAGCGGTTCGAGCGGAGCGGCTGGCAGCGGCGGCCAAGGCGGACGAGGACGTCAGTCGCGCGGAACTCGATGCCCTGCGGGCGGCCACGGACAAGAAGGCTGACGCCGACAAGAAACTAGCCGCGGCGCGCACGGCGCTCGATGCCGCGAAGAAGATGATCGACATGCCGGGTGAGTCGTACATTTCACTGGCCGGATCGCTCAAGACGCTCGAATCGAATCAGGAGACTGAAGAATCCCGCCGAAAGCCGTTTCCGAAAACGAGCACCGGGCGTCGGTCCGCGTTCGCCAAGTGGTTGACCGACGCGCGGCATCCGCTGCCCGCGCGCGTGGCGGTCAATCACGTTTGGTCACGCCATTTCGGCAAGCCGCTCGTGCCGACCGTCTTCGACTTCGGCCGCAAGGGGACGCCGCCGACTCATCCCGAACTGCTCGACTGGCTCGCGGTCGAGTTCCGCGAGAACGGTTGGAGCATGAAGCATCTGCACCGGCTGATCGTGACGTCGAACACCTACCGGCTCGGTTCGTCCAGCGCGGGAGCCGCCGCGGAAACGCTCGCGGCCGATCCCGACAACCGGTTCCACTGGCGGGCGAATCCGATCCGCATGGAGGCGCAACTCGTGCGCGACAGCCTGCTCCATCTCGCCGGGGATCTCGACCTGACCCGCGGCGGCCCATCGATCCCGGTCGGCAGCGAATCACGGCGGCGCAGCCTGTACTTCGTCCATTCGCACAACGAGCACCAGAAGTTCTTGTCGATGTTCGACGACGCCAGCGTGCTCGAATGTTATCGCCGCGCGGAGAGCATCGTTCCGCAGCAGGCGCTGGCCCTCGAAAACAGCCCACTGGCGACGACGATGGCCGAGAAGATCAGTCAACGCATTGCGGCGGCGAATCCGAATGCTTCGGACAACGAGTTCATCCGAGCCGCGTTTTTGAAGATACTCTCGGTTGAACCTTCGTCCGAGGAACTGTTGCTGGCCGCAGATGGCCTAACGCGATTGACTGACGCCGCCCGAAAGAAGAATCGACTGAATCCTTTGATCTGGGCACGTGAAGCGATCGTTCGTGTACTGCTCAATCACAATGATTTCGTCACGATAAGATAAATTGGCCCGCATCGGTTTCACGGATACGGGAAAAGTGAAGGAGAAAAAGATGCAGTTTGTCGTAAGTGTCGAACCCAACAATGGTCGAGGTTTTCTCGCTCGGTCGCCGCTGGCGCCCGATTTGACCGCAGAAGCGCCGACGGCGGATAAGGCAGTCGCGGATTTGCAGCAACAACTGACCATGTTGGTATCCCGCGGGGGACTGCGGGAGATTGAGGTGCCGTCGCCAACGGTCAACACCGAGCCGGCAACCAATCCTTGGCAGGAAGTGGCGGGACTCTTCAAGGACAATCCACTTTTCGATGAAGTCCTTGAACACATGAAGGTCTATCGCGAGCAGCAGAACCATGAGATGGACGATGTTGGGGAGTAGCTGATTGAGGAACAGGTTCGCCGACGACATTGATCCAACTGCCGAATCCGGGCGTTAAAGCGGGTGAGAACGTGTTACGTCCTCGGCAACGGTAACTTTTCGGGGAGTCGACAGTTTCAGTGCTGTTGGCATGCCGAAAAACGTGTGACCGAAGCCCTCTCAACGGCAGTGTCTAAATGGATTCGACAGTATGTTCATTCTCGACACCGATCATTTCAGCTTGCATGTGTTTGGACACGCCGAAATCGCACGACGGATCGTTCAGTTCAGACCGACGGAGGTCGCGATTTCGGTCGTCACGGTCGAAGAGGTGTGGAACGGATGGTATTCCGCGTTGAGTCAGGCGAAAAAAGTGGTTCGCGTCGAGATCCAAGCCTATGCGGGTTTGTTTCAGACGGTGCAGGCGATCCAAAAACTGGAAGTTATTCCGTTCTTGCCGGACGCGATTCAGCGATGTCATGAGCTTCGCAAGCAACACCGCCGTCTCGGCAAAATGGACTTGAAAATCGCGGCGATTGCATTGGAATTCGGCGCGACGCTTGTGACGCGCAACCGAGTCGACTTCGAACAGATTCCCGGATTGCAAATTGAAGACTGGTCGGAACCACTCATTGGAGAACATCCATGATGACAGACGGCAGGCACGACTCATGCTCGTGCGTTCGTGGTGGCATTCATCGCCGGACGTTTCTCGCCGACATGGGCATGGGGTTCACCGGGTTGGCATTGGGGGCGATGCTCGCGCGGGACGGTGTTGTCCGGGCCGATGCCCCAGCCGACTGGCAGCCGCCGAACGGGCAACCGCACTTCGCGCCCCAAGCCAAGAGCGTCGTCTGGCTGTTCATGAACGGCGGCGTGTCGCACATGGAGAGCTTCGATCCCAAGCCCGAACTGACCAAGTACGCCGGCAAGTCGATTGGCGAGACTCCGTACAAGGACTCCCAAAATCCCGAGAAGCTGAAGCTGGCCCGCGTGACGGTGGTCAACGATGCCAACGGCCAGCAACGCAACAAGCTCTATCCCCTGCAGGTCGGGTTTCGCAAGTATGGTGAGAGCGGAATCGAACTGAGCGACTGGGTGCCGCACGTCGGCAGTTGCATCGACGACATCGCCGTCATCCGGTCGATGTACACGACCGATGACAACCACGGCGCCCAGACGCAGTTTCATTCCGGGCGGCACATGCTCGATGGCGAATACCCGACGCTCGGGGCGTGGGTCCACTACGGACTGGGGTCGCTCAACGACAACCTGCCGCAGTTCATCTCGTTGGGAAACCGCGAATACTGGAACGCGCGCGACGGGCATTACCTGGGCCCGGCCCACGATGCGGTCCCGATCCGCATCGATCCCAACAATCCCCTCGACTTCGGCAAGCCGGCCGGAGATTTGGGCCGGGATGAGCAGCAGATCGGCTTCGATTTGGTCGGGCGGTTGAATCAATTGAAGGCCGTCGAATACCCCAACGATCCGGCGTTGGCCGCGCGGATCAAAGCCTACGAACTGGCGTTCAAGATGCAGACCTCGGTGCCGGAAACATTGGCGCTGAACAGCGAGACCAAGGCGACCCAGGAACTGTACGGCCTAGACGATCCCGCGACGCGCGACTTCGGCATGCAGATGCTCGCGACACGGCGGTTCGTCGAGCGGGGCGTCCGCTTCATCCAAGTCCAGCATGGTGCGGGAGGTGCCGGAGTCTGGGATGCCCACGGCGGCTTGAAGGCGAACCACGAACGCAACTTCAAAGCGGTCGACAAGCCGATCGCGGGGTTGCTGAAGGATCTGAAACAGCGCGGCCTGCTGGACTCCACCATCGTGCTGTTCGCCAGCGAGTTCGGCCGGACTCCCGGTTCGCAGGGATCAGACGGACGCGATCACCACATCTACGGGTTCTCGGTCTGGATGGCCGGCGGCGGAATCAAGGGGGGAGTGGCCCACGGCGTCACGGACGAGATCGGGTTCCACGCTGTCGAAAACCGGCACTACGTCACCGACATCCACGCGACGATCCTGAAGCAACTGGGACTCGATTCCCACAGGCTCGAAGTCCCCGGTCGCAAGAGACTCGACATCGACCACGGAAAGGCGATTGAGGAAATCTTGGGTTAGGACCGGCACATCAATAACTGTCGGGATTCGGTGAGAATCCGCCGTAGCACGGACGCCTCGTCCGTGCGTCCAAATCCCAGTCATCGCACGAAAGGGACGCACGGACGAGGCGTCCGTGCTACGACAGTTATTGATGCGCCGGCCCTTAGGGGCTGTGCGGCAACAACGTCAGAGAGTTGCCCGCCGCGAAGCGACCGTTCTCTGTTCGCTCCCATTCGACAGCCCTCATCATTCGCGCTCCGTTTGATTCGCGCGGAAATCGATTTGGTCAGCGCGAATCAAACGGAGCGCGAATGAGGAATGAGAAGGCGAAGTCGAAGGCGAAGCCGTGATACAGCGTCGAGCGTTATCAGCGCGGCCTGAATGATCCCATCTCAACACAACTGGCGGAGCCCCCAAAGAAGGCCGAAAGCCCGCAATTGCGGGCTTCCGGACGATTTGATCGAACTCATGATTTGCCGGATAGTGGCCGAACAACTTTCATTTGCCCCGTAGCACGGACGCCTCGTCCGTGCGGAACCTTCGATATTGATGGACGCACGGACGAGGCGTCCGTGCTACAGCAACCCGGCAAATCCAAATTGTTCGACCACTAATACGTGGCCCGGCGAATGTGTCCGCCGGATGCGGAATTCTCGAACTGGCGCGGGGCCGGTGGAAGCGACGCTTCCGGCTTGACCTCTGTGGGAGCAGTGACCGGAACAGGAACCGGAGTCGGCTGATCGTTCGAGACGGGGCTGCTCATCTGCATTTGCATCTGACAGCTCTGGCACTGGCATCCGCCGAATCCGCTGTGGAACCGCGACGCATGCACCGCGGGAGCCGTGACGTGCCACTGCGCGGGAACCGGCCGCTGCGGCATCATGCCGGGCGACGGTTGCCAGTAGGGAACGTGCTGATAGTAATATCCCAACTGGGTCGTGTCCGTCGGCTGATAGACCATTGGGGCACTGCCATAACTGGCACCCGGTGTTCCATACCACTGGTTCGGGAAGTAGGCGTTGTATTGCACGCCCCGGCGGTGCAGCGGGTACTTCGCTGGTGGCGAGTAGCCGTGGTCCGGTGAATTCTTGCAGTAGCGTTCCTGAAAGAATCCGTTGAAACACTGCGGACAGGCCCCGGCCCGGCAATCGCCGCTGGGACAACCACCATTGGGACAGCCGCCGTAGCCCGCAACGGAGTCGCCGTGTCCCCCGTGGTTCCCGTGGTTCCCGTGGTTCCCGTGGAACGACGCGGGCTGCGCGGTGGTGCGCGTCCGTCCATCGGAGATGCGGACGATGCCCGCCGTCCCGTCATCCTGGGCATAAACCGAGGCCGTGCAGGAGAGCGCCGCCATGCAGGCCGCGGCAATCCAGTTTGATTTCCTGAGCGTCATTCGCCTGTTCCTTCAGACCGCAAGACGACCGCTTGCAGAGGATTGTCCGATCACACGGCTTGCCAAGACACGGCTTGCCAAAACACCGATTGCCAAAATGCAGTCTGCCAGATCACACGCTCGATCCGTCGCCGGTTGTTCAATAGGCCGGTCGCGAGATGGGAGTCAGTCGGCTGGACGGGCTGCCCCATCCGTAGTTGTAGGTGTGGCCGACGACCGGGGCGAGCGGCACCGCCATCGGCATGCCATAGCCCTGGGCTCCCCACGCCTGTCCGTCGCGCTGGTCGAAGTAGTGGGGATCCTGCGGATAGACTCGCGAATACTTTCCGCAAAACGGAGCCCCCGCTCCACCGGCACCGGTGGGGATGAAGTATCCGAACTTGCACCGGAAGTAATCGACCATGCCTTGCGAGCATTGATTGCGGCAGCATCCCGATTGACAGGTGGGGCAGCCGCCGTGGCCCATCCCCATGCCATGCGGGCAGCGCGAACCATGCTGCAATCCGAAGCCATGTTGGCATCCGAAGCCGTGCCGGCATCCCGATGCCTGCGGGCAATCGCCGCTGGTCGAATCGGCACACGGGCTCTGGCCATGTGCAAAGCCGGTCTGCATGACCTGCTGTGACCTGACCGCCGCGGTGCTGGGCTTGGTGATCCGCACGATCCCAGGCGCTTCGTCCTGGGCGACCGCACTGAATGTGGCGACAAGGCTCAGGCCCGCCACCACCGATGCTCGAACGAGCTTTTGCAACAACGACTTCATGTCATCAGTTCCTTCCATTCGAGCCGTTCGGACGGCTGTGAACAAACGTGTCCGCGAGTCCCCGCCGAAGAGACCATCCATGTCTCCGCGGCCATTCCCTTCGTCTGTGATGCCCCAGGCGTTTGGCGGCATCCGCAATAGTCTTCTTCGACCGACTACCACCAGTAAAGTCCCGCCGGGCGGGTGTGAATCGCCGGGCCGTTGCCCCGGATGTACCAATGAAACAGGTGCTTGTCGTGGTGGTGAACCTCGACCGTGCGACTGAAGCAGGAGTGACGACACCGGCAAGTAAAGCAGTTGCAGTCGTCCGAATACTCGTGAGGAATCCAAGGGCGACGAAAGCGGCAAGCAAGACAGTTACAGTCGTCCGACTCTGATCCGGCACTGTGATGTGAAACGCGGGCTGGCGTGCCAACCGGGTTCGAAGGTTGTTCGACCGCGGTTGGCAGATTCTGGTCTGGTGCGCGATCACCGTCTTCGGCACGTCCGACACCGGCGATCATCATCAGCCCCAAACACGCGGCCCAGACTGCGCGAGTATTCATGTCCCTGTTCACGATCGTGTCCCCCGTGCTCCGTCCCGTGGTGAATCCGCTGCTTCCGTTCGATATGAGCGGCTGGTGTCTCATCAATGAATCAATCCGGGGTCGTAGCCACGCTCGCCAGAGCGTGGGTCAGTCATAGGGATCGAACCTGCATCGCCCACGGTCTGGCGACCGTGGCTACCCCAAATCTTGGGATCGATGAAGCACTAGTACCGATTTCCACCGGAGCTGACCGACCTCGCGGGGGGGAACCACATGCTGCTCGTCCAAATCGGTGGTTGCGAGCGATATTTGACCTCGACCTGCGTCCCTTGAAGTTCCCAACGTTCATGCGAACGGATTCCCATCGGAGTCCAGATCCAACCCCCCTTGACGCGGTGGTAGAACGGGCCGTGGATCGACCGGTAGGTGTGGGGATACAGCATCTCGTGGGGGGCCAGCGCCGGCGTGGTGATCATCGTCGCGCCGGTCCAAATCGGAATGTTGGGACGCGGGCTGGGATACAGCGGAGCTCCCAGTCGCACATAACCGGGTTGCGACCCCGGCACCTGATGAGGCACCGCGTAGGCCTCGGGATTGATCGCCATCGGTGCCCCTTGCAGAGCCGCTTCGGCGGGTTGCCGATAGACGGCCGTCCGAGGTGCCACCGGCGCAAACGATGTGATCGGCTGAGCGGCCGACTCGTCGTAATTCAATGGAGCCGGGACCGAAATCGGTGGCGTCTGCAGTTCCGCGTTGAACGGATCCGCCAGCTCGTCCGCACGGCTTGACGGCAACATCACGGCGGATAAGACCACACTGATCGTGGCGGCGAAGTATGCGTTGCGAGTCATCTCGTCCCTCCCTGGATCGCGATTGGCAGCCGCTCGTGGGCAAGAATCCGTGTCTGCCCCAAACCACGCGGCTCGCCAAGCAATACTGAGTTTCGGTCGGTTGGAGCCGCCTGAATGAATCATTCCGTGTTTGCCGGACAAACACGCCCGCTTTTGGCAACTGTTTGAACAGAAAGACGTTAGGTGACGTTGAAAAATCCGTACAACCACTGTAAACGATACTTTCGGCAATCTCGTCGCCGCGGGAATTGCCACCGCAGCTTGCCGCGTCGAATGGCAACGGCGAACATCCGGCGACGGGTCGAGATCGCACCGCAGTCCGGCCGATGACAGTGGAATCGTCCGTCCGCAAAAATGGCTCTCCGCCCTTCCTGTTGAAACTTGAGTGAAGTGAGCGGCAAGGCGCTAGCCGCCGGTGATTTCCAGCAGACCGGCGGCTAGCGCAATGC
>JAYTIB010000503.1:0-1615 GCA_043732205.1 Schlesneria sp.
GCCTCGTCGACCTCTCCGTCCCTTGGCCCTCAGCCCTCGTCCCTCCGCCATCCTCAGTACCGCACGCCGCCGTACAGGATTTCGCAGTTCGGAACCGCCTTCTTGAACTGTTGAATTCCAGCCATTGTCACGGGCGTGTTACTAAGGTCGATGAACTTCAGCTTCTTGTGTCCCTTGAGGAACCCGAGAGCGAAATCCCCGATCCCCGAATTCGGGGCGTTGAGCGTTTCCAGACTGCCGGCACACGCCTTCAGCTTGACGAAACTCCGCCCCTGAACCCCCAGCGTGAATTCGATGTTCAGGGACTTCAGGTGCGGCAACCCCTCGACAAACTCGACGAAGAACACGTCATTCATGCCGTTGATGTAACCGATGTCCAGCGACTCCAGCGTCTTCAACGAATTGATTGCCTTCGCACCCGGAAGGTTGATCGGGGCACCCGACACGGAGAGCACCTTGAGCGATTTCAAGCCCTTCTTCGTTCCTGCGCCCGCCAGACCCACACCGGTGATGTTGGCCTTGTTCAAGTACAGTTCCTCCAATCCCGGAGCCTTCGCCAATGCCGCCAGTCCCTTGTCGGTCAGGCCCACGCACTCCTTGAGATGCAATGCCTTCAGCGTGGTGGCCTCGCAGATCAGATCCAGTCCGGCATCGTTCAACTCCAGGACGCGATTCAGCACGAGCGTTTCCAGGGCGGGCAGTTTTCCGAGCGCCGCGAAGTCGGCCTGCGTCAGGCTGCAGCCCATCATTTCCACTCGCGTCAGTGCGGGCAGCGTCGTCAGTGGTCCGAGCCCCGCAGCCGAGACCCGCGTTGCACTCAGCGACAACGACTGCAGCGACGGTATCCGTTGCAGCGCCTTCATCCCCTCGTCGGTGACCGCAGTGCCGTCGAGCGACAGTTTTTGCAGGGCCGGAAGCTTGGCCAGTTCGGCCAGACCGGCGTCCGTCAGGCCTCCCCCTTTGGCGTCGACCTCGGTGATCGATTCCAGCCCGGTCGAGATCGATGTCAATCGGATCAACGACTGGTCGCCAACGTGATTCGGCGGCAGCGACTTGAACCACGCCAGGGTCTGTCCGGCATCCGGCGGGGCAACCACCGGTGCCACGACGACCGGCTGTGTCGGCGGGATGTCAACAACCGCCGACGGCTGGGCCGGCTGCGCCGGCGCGGCTGCCGGTTGGCCGCCGCTCAGCTCATTCCAACTCGGCACCTTGCCACAACCGGCCAAGCTCATCACCGCGACGGTCGCGATGAACGCGAACTCAATTTGCGATCTCAGACCGGTCAAACTCCAACTGCGGACCACCTTCATGGCTCAACTCCTTTGAGTGACGTGACGAACAAACAGACAAACGATCTCGGGAAATCTTCCCGAACAAAATCGAATCAGCGCGGCTGACACCGGCGTGGCCGAGACATCATTACAAATCCCCACAGCCGTGCCAGAGGAAATCTCGCGAATGCCCGGCCGCGATACCTCACGCGGCCCTGAATACGACGCTTCCACGTTTAGCCCCAACGCCATCGGCGTGGGAGCGGGCACGGGCGAACCGTTGATCACACGCACGCCGATGGCATAGCGGCTAAACGTCTCACGTCAGGCCGCGCGGTGAA
>JAYTIB010000504.1:0-4455 GCA_043732205.1 Schlesneria sp.
GATCGGCAACTCGCAGCATCCCGACAACCCGGTCGAGATCCATTTCGCCGAGCAATCCGGCTGGCTGCTCGCCGGGGTGGCGCAGCAGGGCTGGCTGCGGGAACTGACCGACGAAGACCGGGCCGTCTTCCGCACGGCGCTGGCGGGTCTCTACCATCGGGGTGCCGTCGACCTCGTGCGCGAGCAGATCGAAAGCCAGTTGACCGCCCCGCCGCTGCCAGCCCACGACGGCGCGTCGTCACCACCTCACCATCCTCAATCAACACCGGCCGAGCGCACGCATCCCTACGACATCTCACCCGCCGGCCTCGTCGTCTGGCCCCACCGCCACTACGAAGCCGAGATCCATTACTCATTGGGTGACGAATCAACCATCGTCCCGCGACCCCGCTCGCTGGCCCGCGCCGCCGGCCTCACCCCGCGCCCCCGTGCGGCACTCCTGTTCCGCGAACACCCGCTCGCCCGAGACGACTGGCAGGCGTACTGGGAAACGGAACAAAACCTGTCGGCGATCCCGATCCGCTTGTTGCCGGACGTCGAACTGCTGAAGCCGCCGTCCGCGTGACACGATCGTGAATGTCGTAGCATGGACGCCTCGTCCGTGCGGCCCAATTCCACAGATGGTCACGTTTTGCCGCACGGACGAGGCGTCCGTGCTACGGTTGGTTCCCACCAACTCCCGGCAGTTGTTCATGCGCCGCCCCTTGGGTTCACGTCGGAGTCTGAGAATCGAAATCTCGGGAGATCACGCTCATGCTGATGTTCATCGCCGGTCAGTGGCAGGATCGAAGTCAGACGATCGACGTCACGAATCCCTTCAACGGCGAACTGATCGACACGGTTCCGCGCGGTTCGGCGGCGGATGTTGATGCCGCGCTGGCGACGCTGGTCGAAGGGGCGCGGATCATGCACGCGATGCCGTCCGCCGAACGGTGCCGGATCTTGCAGGCGGCCGTGCGGCTGCTCAAGCAGCGCGTCGACGACATCGCCCGCACCATCACACTCGAAGAGGGCAAGATCCTCGCCGAAAGCCGCATGGAAGTGAGTCGCGCCGCCGAGACGCTCGACGTTTCCGCCGAGGAATCGAAGCGGATCACGGGGGAAGTGATCCCGCTGGATGCCGCGCCCGGCGGAGCGGGCAAGTTCGGCTTCACGCTGCGAGTCCCCTGCGGCATCGTCGCCGCGATCTGCCCGTTCAACTTTCCGCTGAACCTGGTCGCACACAAAGTCGGCCCGGCTCTGGCGGCCGGGAACGCGGTCTTGATCAAGCCCGCCGGAAACACACCGCTGACCGCTCTCAAGTTGGTCGAGATTCTGCTCGAAGCGGGCATTCCACCGCAGGTGATCGCGTGCCTCACGGGGCCGGGGGCTGAACTGGGACAGGCGATCTGCACCGATCATCGGGTTCGCAAGATCAGCTTCACCGGCAGCCATCCGGTCGGCGAAACGATCTGCCGCATGGCGGGAGTGAAGCGGGTCACGATGGAACTGGGGAGCAACTGCCCGGTCATCATCATGGACGATGCCGACCTGGAGAAAGCCGCCACGCTCGTCGCCGCGTCCGGCTTTGCAAACGCCGGACAGGTCTGCATCTCGGCCCAGCGAATTCTGACGTCACGCCCGCGCTACGGCGATTTTCTCGACGCCCTCAAACCGAAGGTCGCAGCGCTCACCACCGGTGATCCACTCGACGTCAACACGAAGATGGGACCGATGGTGCGCGAGGCCGACGCAGAGCGCGTCGAATCCTGGATCAACGAAGCGGTCTCCGGCGGCGCGAAACTCGTGACCGGCGGCCAGCGGCACGGGACGATGCTCGCCCCGACGATCCTGTGCGACGTCGATCCGAATCAACGGATCAGTCGCGAGGAACTGTTCGGCCCCGCCGTCGCGGTGACTCCCTTCAACAGCTTCGACGAGGCGCTGGCTCTGGCCAACGGCACAAACTACGGTCTGGCCGCCAGCATCTTCACACAGGACATCGACCGCGCACTGCGCTTCGCGCGCGAAGTCGACGCCGGTAACCTGCACATCAACTGGGGCACGCAATGGCGCGCCGACCTGATGCCCTACGGCGGCCTGAAAGACAGCGGCCTCGGCAAGGAAGGCCCCCGCCACGCCATCCGCGAGATGACCGAGGAAAAAATGGTGGTCATCCATTGAGGGACGCAGTTCGCGCTCGAGTGCCGCTGGCGGTTGCTTTGAGCCGCCAGTGCTTCAAAGTCACTGGCGAGCGAAGCCCCTCGCCAGTGGCACCCGGCGACCGGGGCCACTCGGCGATGGGGTTGCATTATACTGTCACCCTGTTACAACATAACGCAACTCCGGGAAGCGCCCGCGATGCCGTACTTCCATGTCTTTCTCTGGGATGGTGACAACGACGAACACGTGGCCCAGCACGGTGTCACCACGGAAGAATTCGAGTACGTCGTGCTGAATGCCGATGCGGTGGAAGTCAGCCGCAGCAGCGGTCGCCCCATCGCCTTCGGATCGACGCCCGCCGGTCGCTTCCTCGCCTGTGTGTACGAGATCATCGACGACATCTATTGCTACCCCATCACCGCCTACGAAGCCTGAAAGGGAGACGATGACCACCAAACCCCGCAAACTGGAACTGACCGCCGAGCAAAAGCAGATCGTCCGCGACATCCGTGCCGAGGTCGAACGCGATCGCCCCGAGATCATCGCCGAAGGCCATCGCATCGCGGAAGCCGCCGCCGCCACGTCCGTCCAACTCCGCGGCGCGTTCGCGCTGCTCAGAGCCGTCCGCAAGTCGCAAAAAATGTCCCTCGACACCCTCGCCGAAAAAACCGGGATCAACAAACCATCCCTCTCCCGCATGGAGAACGATCCCTCACCCAACGTCACGCTAACCACGCTCCACCGCGTCGCCACCGCCCTCGGCTACGATCTCCACATCGCGGTCGTCCCCAAATCATTCGCCCTGCCTCCGACAAAACGCACCACCCGCGTCACACCCAAGAGATCGACGAGTCCATCCAAGAGCACGGACTGAGGACTCACCCGGAAGTGATCGGGCGAGCGCTGATGAAACGGCTCTCAGAAGTCTGACACAGTCGGTTGACCCCTGCGGCGGGGACTTGGTATGTGACGTCAGTTGAGTTGCCTCAAACCACAACTGTGTAAGAACATCTCCATGACCAAACAGATCCGTCATTGCAGAGCCGTTCGGCTCCTATTCGCAGTCCTTGCGATCACCTTGGCGATTGCCGCCGAGCAAGTCGCGTCGGCGCAGAACTCGAACGCAGCGCCTGCAAAGTCCGCCGAGGCGGGAGCCGGCGATTTCTACCGTCCCGACGAAGTCCAGTCGGTTTACTTGCGAGTCGCCGACGAAGACCTGAAGCGCATGCTGGCGGCGTTGCCCGAGCGAATCTATGTGCGGGCCTCCTTTCGGTGGCGGGATGTCTCCATCGAAAACGTGGCCATCCGATTCAAGGGAAACAGCTCCTCGGCGCCATCACAGCAGCACAAGCGGAGCTTCCTGATCAAATTCGACGAGTACGCAGACGACCAACGATTCCTCGGACTGCGGCGGGTTTCCTTGGACAACGGCGTCCAGTTCGGCAGCGTCTTCAGCGAGCCGATCATTACTGAGATTCTTCGTGATCAGGGGATCAAAACGCATCGGTGCAATTACGCCAAACTGTTTCTGAATGACAAGTACCACGGCGTCTATGGGAATGTGGAGCGGATTGATGAGACGTTCATCGAACGCCATTTCCCCGATTCAAACGGCCTGTTGTTCAAGGTCGATGAAGGGGGCCCCGGTGCCAATCTTCAATTCCTCGGCGACGATCTCTCGGTCTACGCGCGGACCTTCGAACCGGAGACCAAGTCCGCGAAGAAAGGACAGCGACGACTGGTCGAGTTCATCCGGACGATCAATCAGTCGCCAGAGAAAGACTTCGCGGCGAACCTGGAATCAAACATGGAAGTGAATGACTTCCTGCGCGTGACGGCCGTGCTGCTGTTGTCCGGTGCGTTCGACCAACTGACGGGCTGGAATCCTCACAACTACTATCTGTACTACGACGGGAAACGGGAGCGCTGGAACTATCTGCCCTGGGACCTTGACGTGGGGTTCTGTGAGATCGCCTTCGGGCAAATCCATGTCCTCGCCGATTGGAACGCCGCCTGGCCGGTGGCCGGTCAACTGCCGAATCCGTTGCTGGACCGCATCGTGGCTGATCCCGCGTTGCTGAAACGATACCGCGACACGGCCCGAATCATTCTCGACAAATACTTCGAATCGGAACGACTCTGCGCGATCATCGATGCCAAGTATGCCTTGATCAAGGAAGATCTCAGGACAGATCCGTTTCCTCATCGGCGCGTCACCAACCCCGGTGAGCAAAGCTACGAGGAGATCGTCGCGTCGATGAAGACCTTCGTTCGCAAGCGCTACACCACCGCGCGTCAGCAGTTGGAGAATCC
>JAYTIB010000505.1:0-11409 GCA_043732205.1 Schlesneria sp.
AGTGGGTCAGTTTGAGTGGCACGCCCTGAGTCTTCGAAGGGCGTGGATCGAGGCAGAGCGTAATTCCCACGCCCTTCGAAGACTCAGGGCGTGCCACACGAGTTCCGTTTTCAAACTTGCCGCACTACCGGGCGGCGGGGCGGCTGGCATTTTGAGCGGGAATTGTAATCATTTGGTGGACCGATTCCTTCCCAGAGACATTCCGTGGCATCCTCCGAAACATCCACCACACTTTCTGATCGCGTGCAGTCGTTGCGGCTCCCTCCGTCCGGCAAGCGTTCCTCGAACGGTGCTTGGTTTCCGTGGCTGCTGTGTCTGGTGTTGTCGGGTGCCGTCACCTATTTGATGTTCGTCGGGAATCCGCTGCAAACGGCCACGAATAGTGGCGGTGATGGTTCCGCGAAGACCGCTGTCGCGACGAAACCAGTGAGTTCGACATCAGACCGCACGGCTTCCAATTCAACCGGGGCTGCGGCGGCCGGTGAGATCGCGTTGGAAGCCAAGGGCTACATCATCCCCGAGCAGCAGATCCTGATCAGCCCGCAGGTCAGTGGCCGTGTGATCGAACTTAACTTCGATGCCGGACAACGTGTCGACAAGGACTTTGTGCTCGCGGTCCTCGACAACACCGAGTACCTCGCCGAGTACGATCGGATCAAGGCCAGCCGGGAATCCTCGCTGCAAAGTCTCGCCGAGTTGGAAGAGGGGAATCGTCCGGACGAAAAGGCCCAGTCCAAGGCGGAACTGGCGGAAGCCGAATCAAACCTCGCCCAAGCCGCCCGCGAGCTTCAGCGCAAGAAGGATCTATTCGAGCGGAAGATCGTCTCCAGGGAGGACTATGAGGCGGCCGAGTCGCAGTACCAGGGACTCGTCAAGCGAGTCGAAAGGCTCGCGGCCGGCAGTCGCCTGATGAATGAGGGGGCGCGCACGGAACGCAAGCGAATGGCCAAAGCGCAGGTTCAGCAGGTTGAGGCTGAGTTGCGGAGAGCCAAGTGGCGGCTGGACAACTGCGTGATCACCGCACCGATCAGTGGCACGATCCTGAAGAAGAATGCCGAACTGGGAAACTTGGTCAACTCCGTCGCCCCCAACGGCTCGTTCAGCATGTGTGACATCGCCGACCTGTCGAAACTCGAAGTCGACCTGAGCGTTCAGGAGCGCGACATCTCGCGCGTCTTCAAGGGGCAACGCTGCCGAGTGCGCGCGGAAGCCTACCCCAAGCGGGTTTATGAAGGAGTGGTCTCGCGGCTGATGCCGATCGCCGACCGCGCCAAGGGAGCCCTGCCCGTGCGCGTCCGCCTGACAGTTCCCGCCGAGGAGGAGGGGATGTACCTGAAGCCCGAAATGGGTGCGCTGGTGACGTTCTACAATCCCACACCCGAAGCCGCTTCCAAGTCTTCGCCTGCCTCTTCCAAGTCATCTGTTGATACACACCACAAGCCGGTGACTCCGTCGGAGCAAAACTGAGAGTCCGACTCTCGCCCGACCCCAGTTCAACCGCAATCGCCCTCCAGGAAATCTCGATGCCCAATCCCGTGAAGTGTGTGGAAGTTCACAATGTTCACAAGTCGTTCCGCCGCGGCAGTGAAGTTGTGGACGTGCTGAACGGCCTGAATCTCGAAGTGAATGAGGGGGAGTTCGTGAGCCTGATGGGCCCCTCGGGTTCGGGCAAGACGACCCTGCTGAACCTGATCGCGGGTCTGGATCAACCGTCACAGGGTGACGTGTTCGTCCGCGGCGAGCATGTTTCCAAGATGACGGAAAGCCAGCTTGCGGCATGGCGAACCCGAACCGTCGGCTTCGTCTTTCAGTTCTACAACCTGCTCCCCGTGCTGACGGCGTATCGCAACGTGGAACTCCCGCTGCTGCTGTTGCCGTTGTCGTCCGCCGAACGGAAGAAACAGGTGTTGACGGCACTCGACATCGTCGGCTTGTCGGACCGTCTGCATCACCGGCCCGGTCAGCTTTCGGGCGGTCAACAACAGCGGGTCGGCATCGCCCGCGCGATCGTCACCGATCCGGCGCTGATCGTCGCCGACGAACCGACCGGGGCGCTCGATTCGAAATCGGCCGACGAGATCCTCAACCTGCTCAGCGAACTGCGCAAGTCGCTCAACAAGACGATCATCATCGTGACCCACGACCCGCGCGCGGCGGCCCGCGCGGACCGGGAAGTTCACCTCGACAAGGGACTGACCATCAACCAAATCCCCGCGACGGTGACCTCCCCATGAAGTACCTGTTCCTGGTCTTCGAAAACATCCGCCGCAACCCGGTCCGCACGATCCTGACCGGACTGGGCACGATGGTGATGGTGCTGGTCGTGACGCTGGTCTTCACGGTTCTGACCGCGTTGGACCGGGCGACCACCGAAAAGCAAAGCAACCTGAAGGCGATCGTCACCGAGAAGTGGCAGATCCCCAGCATGATGCCCTATTCGTATGCGCAGGCGCTGAGTGAAGGGGGCGCCGACCCCGATGATCCCGACGCGGCCCGGCCCGAAGACTCCATGTCGTGGGGCTTCTTCGTCGGATCGACCGAGGAGAATCCCGCCAAGCGCAGCTTCGAAAACATGTTCTTCGCGTTCATCATGGAGCCCGAGAAAGCCCGCACGATGCTGGATGAAGTCGACACGCTGTCGGATGACGACGCGCTGCCGCTCACGACCGCCATCCAGCGCATGAAGGATGTCCCCAACGGTGTGATCGTTGGACAAGAGCGGCTCGACAAGATGAAAAAGAAAGTCGGTGATCGCATCACCGTCTTCGGCCGCAACTACCGGGACATGAACCTCGAACTGGAGATCGTCGGCACGTTTCCGAGAGAGCCGGCGCGGTACGCCGACAGTTCGGTCATCAGCCGCGATTACTTCAACCGGCAACTGGATGCGTATCAAAACACGCACAACAACAAGCCGCATCCGATGGCCGAAAAGACGCTCGGTCTGGTGTGGCTCCGATTGAAGGACCGGCAGACGTTCGCCAAGGTCTCGGAACAAGTCCTGACGTCGCCGTCGTTCACCAGCCCGCCCGTGAAGATCGAAACGTCATCGACAGGGATCGGCGGTTTTCTGGAGGCATGGCGCGACATCATCTGGGCCATGCGGTGGCTGATGGCCCCCGCCTGTCTGCTGACGCTGTCACTGGTGATTTCCAACGCGATCAGCATCAGCGTCCGGGAGCGCCAATTGGAATTCGCCGTCATGAAGGTGCTGGGATTCCGACCCGGCCAGATCCTGGCGATGGTGCTGGTGGAAGCCCTGTTGATCGGCACGCTCTCGGGTCTGTTGAGCGCCGTTCTCACCTATGCCGCCGTGAACGGCATCTGGGGCGGACTGCCATTCCGCATCGCCTTCTTCCCGAAGTTTGCAGTGCCACTCGACGCCCTCTGGTGGGGAGCCGCGATGGGCGCTTCAACGGCGTTTGTGGGAAGCTTTCTTCCCGCGTGGAAGGCCCGGTCCGTCAAGGTGGCGGATGTCTTCGCGCGGGTCACCTGATCCCGTTCGCAGGTTCGGTTGCTGTTCCGATCAACCCGATCGTCGTCACGAATTCTAGTGGAGGGTCAGTTTGAAAACGGAACTCGTGTGGCACGCCCTGAGTCTTCGAAGGGCGTGGGAATCACGCTGTGCCTCGATCCACGCCCTTCGAAGACTCAGGGCGTGCCACTCAAATTGACCCACTACCCAAATTCTCTTTTCATCGGAAACGATTTGATGCTCCCTGTCAGACTGCTTGCCGCCGCACCCTGGCATCTCTCCACCGACTCACCCGTCCTGCTGGGCGTGTTTGGATGCGTCGGACTGTGCCTGGTGCTGCTGGTTGTCGTTGGCAAGGTGCCGCTCAGTTACAACCTGATGAACCTGCGCGTCCGCTGGGTGACCACCCTGATGACCGCGGCGGCGTTCACGGCGGTCATCGGACTGCAAACGTGCATGCTCGCCTTCGTGAACGGCATGTACGCGATGACCGATTCAACCGGCGAGCCCGGCAACGTGCTGATCCTGTCTGAAGGCTCCACCGACGAAACCTTCAGCAATCTCGGATTCGCCGATGCAACGGACCTGGAAACCCAGGAGGGTGTGCTGAAGGTCGATGGGAAGGCGATGGTCAGCCGCGAGACCTATCTGAACGTCGTGCAGACGATCATCGATCCAAAGCCCGGCCGGCCGAAGCGGCGCTTCCTGCAAGTCCGCGGCGTCGACGATCCGGGGATGTCGGCACTGGTGCATGGCATGCAACTGCGTCCCGGCAGCGCGTGGTTTTCGGAGGCGGGTGTCCGCGCCGTCGGCACGGGTGGCGAGACCGCGATTGAAGTCGTCATCGGAGACGGGATCGCCCGCGATCTGGGGGCCGACCGAAAACACGACGCTCTGGCAACCGCCAAGAACAAGACCCGGCTGGATGTCGGCAACACGTTTGATGTCGGTGGCCGACTGTGGTTCGTCGCCGGTGTGATGGAATCGACCGGCTCGCTGTACGACTCGGAATTGTGGTCGAAGCAGTCGCAGATCGGCTCGTTGTTCGGCAAGCCCAACTACACAACGTTTGTGCTGCGCGCGGATCCCAACTTCCGGCGCGGGCAGCGCGAAGAGTTTCTGAAAACCCGACAGACGAAAGCCGAAGAGACTTTCCAGAAGGAGCTGGCCGAACGCGCCGCCGATCCAACACTTCCCAAGCCGACGCTGGAACTCATCAAGCGGCCGACCAGCGACGATGCCTGGGGAGCGGAGTTGCTGCGCGACTTCTTCGCCAATGAGTACACCAAGTCCCGGGTCAGCCCGCAGGTGGAAACCACGTTCTTCTCGGCGATGACAGCCACCAACATGCAGTTTCTGGTCGCGATCCTCGTCCTGTGCGCCATCATGTCGCTGGGCGGAGTGTTCGGAGTCATGAACACGATGTTCGCGGCAATCAGCCAGCGCACGAAAGACATCGGCGTACTGCGGCTGCTGGGCTACAAGCGCTGGCAGATCCTGGTGTCATTCCTGTTTGAGTCGGTCACGCTGGCGATCATCGGCGGCCTGATCGGCTGCGCGCTCGGTTCGCTCGTCGACGGCCAAACCGCCAGCAGCGTGGTCTCCAGCGGCCCCGGCGGCGGAAAGTTCATCGTCCTGCGAATGACGGTGGACTTCAGCACCCTCGCCCTGGGGATGCTGCTGTCCATCGTCATGGGATTCCTGGGGGGCCTGGTTCCGTCGCTCTCCGCCATGCGGCTGACGGCGCTCGAGGCATTGCGGTGAACCGAGCAGCACGGTCGGCGGCGGTGATTCACGGCAGACTCCTTCGAGTCCGGAATATGACTCGTTGAGTCAAGTTCGTGAAGAGATTGCGAAGTGCAAATTGATAATTGCAAAGTGCAAATTGAAGAACGATCCGGTGTCTTTCATTTTGCAATTCGCAATTCTTCGATTCGTTGACCCCCTCGCGGATTGCCACACAGAATCGCGCCCGCAACGATCGGCCTTTAACGGAAGGCCGCGGCTTGGTCGACCTGCCGGGCCCAGTGCCTGCCGATGACCCGCAGCAGTCCCTTTTCCGCAACGAGTTGAACTTTCATTCCGTTGCGGATGGGCTGCACCGTCAGGCTGAAGCCGTCCTTGGAGTCGCGCAACTCCGCCAGCGTGTCCTGCGGATCGACGAGCGGCAGCACGGACGGCCATTTTCCCACGGACAGCCGCGCCTGCATCACGGCGTTGGACCGTTCGGCGGCGGGAGTGTCCTCGACCGCATCAATCGCCGCGTTCAGTCGCTCCTGCAGCGTGTCGGGCAAACCCGCCGCCAGCCACACGGTCTGCTTCCCCTGACCGACAAGAATCTCGATCGCTGACGGTGCCACGGCCTGCAGGATGTCTGGAATGCGGGCCGGCGCGATCTGGTGCAGGTCAACATCCCGGTACTTCCCGGCGTTCCGTTTGATGGAGGTGATGTCCGCGGACTTTTCCATCCGCGACAGCAAATGAGGGATCGCGGCATTCAACGCGACCGCTTCTGTGCCGCGAAGGCCCGCAATCAGAGTCATGTCGCTCCAATCACTGCCCACCAGTTGAACTCCCATGTCCAGTCGACCGCCCGGCAGAGCCTTGCCGCCGACTGCGGCCAGATCCCTGCCCAGCAACGTCAACGGCCAGTTGATCGCCAGACCGGCCGAGGCGTTCTTGTCCACGAGTGCCGAGAACTCGCTCCGCTGCACGACCAGTCGGTTCAACTCGGCCGCCATCGTGCTGCCGGGTTCGGCCTGCACGGTCAGATCAAGCTGCAGTTGGTGCGTCTTGCGGTCGATGCGGCCGGCGAATGTGATGGTCTGAACGTCTTGAACCAAAAGTTCAAACGCATCGAGCAGCGCCTTGCCGAGTGCCCGCCGAACGGTGGCGGATTCGATTGGCTCGTCATCCTGTTGTTGAAGCCACGGCTCGAACTGGCTTCGAATTGCGGTGATCCACGCTTGCTTGGAATCGCGGGGAACCTGCCGTTGATCGAGCATGAACACGACGTCGTACTTGTCCCGCAAGTCCCGCGTCAGGCGTTCGGGAGCCTCGCGCAAGGCATGCAGCGCGGGCACCTCTTCACCAAACAGCGCGTAGCCCGATCGAACGACGACATGATACGGAGCCCCCGGACGCTCGATCTCGTATTGGTTGTCCTTCACCTTGTGGAAATCGACCACGTCGAAGGTCGCCGTCTTCAGCAGGTCGTCGATCTGCAGAACGGGAAGGAAGATGATCGCCGGGGGCTCGTGAACATCATCCCAGGTGAACATCATCCCCAGCGGGCGCGTCCGATCGATGCCGCGAAACTCGCTGAATTGCAGACGGTCTTCCAGCGAATCGGCCAATTCGGGACGCTCGACCGAATCGTAGATGGCATCACACGCGGCGAGGACACGAGCCAGACTGGACATCCAAACGGCGGCCCAGGGTCGTTCGGCGATAGGTCGGGCGTCGGCACGCGGCTCCTGGGCGGAGACCACACCGGTCGCATGGCAGCCAAACCACGCGACGGCCAACAGGCCGACTGTCATCCAACGGGTGCGTTTCCAAGGCAATTCATGTCGCATGGCTTCTCCCTCAGTACAAGACGAAGACCCCGGCTCGCGAAGAACCGGGGTCCGGATCACTCAATTCCCTCCACCGACACGAATCCTATGGGTAGGGAACGCCATTCTTCGTCAGGCTCGTGTAGGTCTGCTTAGTGAGTCCCGTTCCAACCACCGTGACAAAATCAGCACCATTCCCGCCATTGATCGTCAAATCGGAAATGGCACCGTACGTCAGGTTGACCGTGTCATCTCCGTCACCCAGGTTGAGAGTCGTCATTGACGATTTCATTGTGGAACCGGAAGTCACGATCGAGATGTGGTCGCTGCCCCCCGTAAAGTTACCGACGATGATGACATCACCGGGATAGGGGAAGCTCACGGACTGCGCACTACTGGATGAAGTTCCAATGCGAGTCGAACCAGCCCCTTCCACTGTGATCTGGCCGGACCGCAACGTGATGAGAATCGAGTTGTCGCCGCCATCATCGGCGAGCGTAAGTGTCGTGCCAACCATCGAGGCGGTGACATAGAAGTACCCGATGGTCACCGTACTGGTCAGGGTGTTGCTGTTGATCGTCCCGTCAAAGACCTGGTAGTCGACCTTGCGCGGGGTGTTGTTCGGGTTGATGCTCGTGTTGGAATAGGAAACGGTGCGGAGGGCGGCCTGGAATTGAGCCAGCGTGGCCGTTGTCCCCGCGGACGTGAGCGTCAGCGTCCCGGTCGTCTTGTCGTAGCTGCTGGTGATGTTCCCCATCGTTTGGGGATCAGCGTTCAGGCTCAACACATCCTCAGCCGACTTCAATGTGGCCGATGTAATCTTGACCGTGGCACTGGGGAGCGTGGGATTATCGGCGTCGGCAACCTGAATCTTGGGATTGATCACCTTCGGCAGTTCCTTCACGCCGTAGAACAGATCGCCATTGGTTCCAGGAGGCATGCTCAGCACGGGAGCGCCCTTCAGCCCTTTGATGCTGAACGATCCCGTGATCGTGTACTGCCCAAGACTGCTGTAGTCGGAATAGCCCTGGTCCGGGGGATTCCCCGAGCCATTGCCGGGCCGGTTGACACCCTCAATCTTCACGAAGTACGTCCCGGCTGGGAGGGCTTGGTTGATCGACGCGATGACGTCGGTAGTGGGATTGGCAACAATCGGTACGGAATTGGAATCAAGGACAGGAGCCCCCTTGATGTCGAACAAGCTCAATTGAATATCAAGCATCGTGTTCATGGGGCCACCCGTCGCATCAAGTTTGAGCGTCCCTGATCCCGCGGTAATCTTGAACCAGTCGGCATCTTGGCTAGTTTCAATCACACCGCTGGTGTTGACGGCAAACGAACTGGTGCCGGCGGTCCCAAGGATCGCTTTCGCCGCTGACTGGCTGTTTGCATAATCGTCCGGTCGATAACCAAATCCATTCTGCGTCGTGATGATGAGCAGATCATCTTCTTGGTTGCTGGGGTTGAGGTATTCGCCCTTGCTCCACTGAAGAAGATTCTTACCGTAGCCACCCCCCATTACGGGAGCCCATGCAGTCGGACCAGACCCGTGACCACCGTAGTACTCGACGTGATTCGGATCACTCTGGGGAAAGAGGCCATCATGATCCAAGCCGACGGAGTGTCCCACTTCATGGACTGCGGGAACGGCCATGTCCCAAGCCGTCGACTGCATAAACACGAAACAGGGCGTGTCCGTGTTCCAGTTGAAACTGCCAATGTAGGCCACGCCGCCGGGTTTTGGCCCCGACCACGGATTCGTGTCCCCGATGGCAACGCGTATCCCCCATCGAGTATCACCGCCGCCGCTATTGATCAGGTCAGCCACCGGAGGAGCCTCCGTGGTGACATCCACATCAAATGGCGAATAGGTTTCCGAAGTCCGGAACCAAATTTCTTGAATCTCGGTCAGCTCGGTGTTGGAAAAATTCGGGTCCGAATCGCGCGTATAGGCGTCAGTCGTCACCGTGGGGTCCGACTGATTCCAAAGGGTGCCGGTCGTCACGTGCCCGTCACAGTCCAGATAAATCCTCTTCGACGCGGTTGGGCGGCTGTGCAACTTGAAGGTCTGCGACAAGGGGAACATTGCCGCTGCCGGAGCAAGTTTAGGTCTTGACCGCACCAATTGAGGATCGACGGGCGGCATCGACACCGGCCGCAACTGTTGGGCGTTCACCGTTCCCACGAGACAAGCCGTGGTCACGAGGAAAGCTGCGCAACAGAGGTGCGTGAGTCGTCGATAGTGGACAGGCGTGGCAAGAAATTGAAGGAGGGAACGAAGGCGACCGGTCAGCATGGCGGGAGTAGTCCTGTGGAAGTGGTGATAGAAAGCGGGGAGGCGGGGGATTCTCACCGAGATAACCCTCATAATCAACAAAAAAATCAAGATTCTCCCAGTTCAGCGCCGTCGTTTGGTTCTCGTCAGTGCGAAGCACGGGTCAGTTGACTCTGACGGAAGCTTCAACCCGGCCACAACCTTGCCAAACATCGCAGTGACCAGCGACACCTTCTCGGGATTGTCGACGACTTGGCTTTCGGTTCTCAAGCAGAAGCCCGAGAACTGTGTGATCTCGCCGAAGTCTTGGTCACGGGGCGGAGTTGGCAAACGCTGTCAGTTCCGACGACCTGGCGGATTCCGATGGACACTTCCAATCGTGCAGACCTTGCTGCGAGACGGGCAGGAAACGTCGAGTCGTTCCTCACTCGGTCCGATGCGAGGCGTTTAGCCGCCACGCCACCGGCGTGCGTGCGATCAACGGGTTGCCCCACGTTCGCTCCCACGCCGTTGGCGTTGGGGCTAAACATGGAATCATCTCTTTCCGGGTCGGGAAACGGATAATCGGTCAGGCAAAGTACGCGGATCGGTCACCCGTCAAAAGAGGGACGGCATTGCTGAATCGTGGTTTGGCTTGGCAGAGTCATCATCTGCAGCATCGTCGAGATTGGGTTTATCCGCGGAGACTGGTCGTTCGCGATTCGGATCGAATGTCGCCGAGTTCTCGAAGGACGCCGTGATCGGCTGGTCCCCTTGGAATCGCGTGAGGATCTCGACCTTGGCCTCGGCGGATTCGAGGATCGAGTAGCACACGCGCAGCAGCCCGATGCCCCGTTCGAAACGTGCCAGCGATGTCTCCAGTCCCAGCGCACCGTCTTCCAATTCGGACACGATGCCCTGCAACTCGTTGAGCGATTCTTCAAACGACGCGGTTGGTGCCGGTTCGGTCTCGGAGGATTTGGGCTTCGCCATGTCCGCGTCCGGTTGGGGTCTTCGAGGAATGTTCAAACTGCTGAGGGTGGGCACGGTACGCGCGCCCGTGGACACACGCAAGGCTGGAACGGGGAGTCGACCCACGGACGTCGTGTGTACAGGGTGAGATCACTCGACCGGACCGGCGACCGACGAAGACGCCCGGAAGCCGTCGGTTGTTCCGCCCCCCGATGATTCCTAGAATGACCGCCCCGGTATCAGATCGTTGCTCACGTCCCCCTGCCGCCGGTCTTGTTCGAATGCACAATTCCATCCAACGAAAGCTCCGGGCATGCTGCCTCGTCGCGAAGTGTTTCCACACGTCATCGAAATGAACTATCAGGCCCGGCAGCGGCTCGGCTGTTCCGTCTACCTCGTGCATGATGCGAATGAATGGATGCTGATCGACATTGGCTTCGAAGACACCGCCGAAGAAATCATCGACATCATCCGCCAGATGGACTTCTCGCTGGCCGGCTGCAAGTACCTCGTGGCCACCCACGCCGACGTTGATCACATCCAGGGGTTGAAGCGGGCCAAGGAACTGCTGCCCAATGCCGTGACGGTCGGCCATCCGGAATGCCGGCGACTGCTGGCCGAAGGGGATCGCATCGTCACCTATGCCGAGATTTCCGCGCAAAAGATCTCGATCAACCTGCCGCCGATCAAGATCGACAAGACCATCAACGAGGGAGACGTCCTGAGCATTGGCGGGCTGAAACTGGAAGTCTGGAACACGCCGGGCCACACTCCCAGCCAGCTCTCATTTCGCATGGGAAAACTGCTGTTTTCCGGCGACAACATCTACCGCGACGGCTGCGTCGGCAACATCGATGCGCACCACGGTTCCGACCTGCCCGCCTTCGTGAAGTCCCTGGAGCGGATCCGCGACACCGATGTCGAGTGGCTGCTCCCCAGTCACGGCCCGATCTTTCGCAAGAACCGGGCGATGCTGCAAAAGACCATCGACCGCCTGACCGAATACCAGCACATGGCCGACTTCGGCACCTGCGCGGTCGACTGGCCGTTGCTCGAACAGTGGGAAGAGGAACTCGTGAAGGGCTTCGACCCCGACAAGGCGTAGTGGTACTGTAGTCCCGTCGCTCCGCCGACGGGACCGCGATGGCGAA
>JAYTIB010000506.1:0-4452 GCA_043732205.1 Schlesneria sp.
GTCAGCCCCCGGATTCCTAGCTGCCATCGCAAGCGTCCGGGGGCTGACGCCGCCCGGCTCACCACTTCTGTCGGACACGTCAAAACAACAATTTTCGGCGGACCGCCGATTGAAGACATGAACAAAGACAAGAGCAAGATCAAACTGAGACGGCTGCTCAGGGTACATCGTGGGGAGGCGATGTCAACCATCGAATAGAAGCCATGTATCGGGAATCTTCGGTGGAAACAAGCTGAATTGCCGGATTCAGCCACCGTCCGACGCTTCCGGCCCCATTGTTCGTCATCGGCACTTCCGATAGACTTCCGCCGCTGCTGGTCGATGTGAGATCAGAGTTTGCCCGTTCGAAATATCCGCCCGGAACAACTGCGTCAAGATGCCTGCTGACACGCCGACAGACTGGGAACAGAGTGACCGGAGTTCGACGGCGTTGGAGGTGTTTCTGTTGGGACGGGTCGACTTCGCGTCGGCCCTCGGGCTGCAATCCCGGTTGCTGAACCAGATTGCCCAACGTCAGGATTCCCACGGAATCGTGTTCGTCTGCGAGCACCCGCCGTCGATCAGCATCGGCCGCGAGGGAAGCTTTGCGGATGTCTTGGTCGAGCGCGAAGAGTTGACCGCGCGGCAGATGGAAATCCGCTGGCTGAGTCGGGGTGGCGGCACATTCGCCCATGTCCCCGGCCAGGTGGCCGTCTATTCACTCGTCCCGCTGACTCGATTGAAACTCGGCCTTGTCGAATACCGCCAGCGGCTGGAGCAGACCTTGATCGCGACCGCGGCGGACTTGGACGTGGAGGCGGAACCTGGCACGACAGTCCCCGGAGCCACCTGTCGCTGCGGGCAATTCGCGTTCATCGGTGCCGGCGTGCGTGACGGGGTGACGCATGGCGGGATGTACGTCAACGTCTCCGTCCCGCCCGAGGCGCTCGATCTGGTGCGCTGGACCGGCGGTGATCAGCGAGTCACCTCGCTGGCCACTCAGCGCAACCGTCCGACCGGCATGGCCACCGTGCGTGCCAGTCTCGTCCGGCACCTGGCGGAATCACTCGGCTACGACAGCTATCACCTTTACACCGGACATCCGCTGCTGCATCGCTCCACGAAAAAAGTGTACGTCTACGCTTGATTCGGGCCTCCTGACCACTGACCACTGAGAGGTTGTGAATCTTTCGCCCTTGGGCTTGCCCCAGGGGTTCATTGGCTTTTGCACTACTTGAATTGCCTAGGAAACGAGTAGTGCAAAAGCCGTTGAACCACCGAGACAAGCTCGGTGGCGAAACATTCACTGACCACTGACCACTGACCCCTGCCCACTACCCCGCCGCCATCCCAAGGAATGCTCGTCCATGTCCACCGAACTGCTGAACATTCTGCCCGGCGATCCTGTGGACGCGGCACCGGCGCGGCAGCGATTGCCCCACTGGTTGCGCCGACCCCTGCCCCAGGCGGGTATGCAGTTCACGTCGGATGTCATCACCGACCTGCGGCTGGAAACGGTCTGTGAGAGCGCGAAGTGCCCGAACCGGACGGAGTGCTGGTCACAGAAAACGGCGACGTTCATGATTTTGGGAAACGTCTGCACGCGACCATGCGGATTTTGTTCGGTCCCCCGCGGCAAGACCGAAGTCGTGCAGCTTGATGAGCCGGATCGCGTGGCCGAGGCGGCGCAGCGGTTGGGTCTGAAGTACGTCGTGATCACCTCAGTGACCCGCGACGATCTGCCCGACGGCGGGGCCGATCACTTCTACGAATGTGTCCTGGCCGTGCGGAACAAGACGGGATCGAGGGTCGAAGTCCTGACGCCGGACTTCAAGGGGAACCGCGCCGCCATTCACCGCGTGATCGAAGCGCGGCCCGATGTCTTCAACCACAACACCGAAACGGTCCCGCGGCTGTACGACCGCGTGCGACGCAACGCCGAGTACCAGCGGACGCTCGATTTGCTCAAGCAGGTGAAGGACGAGGCCCCCGGCATGCCGACCAAGAGCGGCCTGATGCTGGGGTTGGGTGAGACCCGCGACGAACTGCTGGAAGTGTGCGCCGACCTGCGGGCCGTCGGCGTCGACATGCTGACACTCGGCCAGTACCTCCAGCCGACACTGGATCACCTGCCGGTCGAACGCTACGTGCCGCCCGCAGAATTCGACGAGATCGGCGTGCTGGTCCGCAAACTCGGCTTCAGCATGGTCGCCAGCGGACCGTTCGTCCGGTCGAGCTACCACGCCGGCGAGATGGCAGATGTGCTGACCGTATGACAACCGAGTCCGCCATCCATCGATTTCCCATCACCGTGCCGGAGCTGGGCTCTGGCAGAGATTCGGTCCGCATCAGCGCCTGGCTGGTGGATGTGGGCCAGACAGTCATCGCGGGCGACCGCGTTGTCGAAGTGCTGGTGCCGGGAATCACGTTCGACATCGAAGCCGCACAATCGGGCGAACTTGTCGAAGTGATCCGCCCCGTCGACGCCATCGTCGTGCCGGGCGAAGTGCTGGGTTGGATCGTCACCGACGAGTGACCGCTTGGGATCGGCGTATCATTGGCTGTCGTAGCATGGACGCCTCGTCCGTGCGGCCCAATGTCGCAGTTGGTCACGTTTTGCCGCACGGACGAGGCGTCCATGCTACGGTTGGTTCTCGCCAAGTCCCGAAAGTTAGTGATGCGCCGATCCTCATTCAGGCCCCTTGAAGAGCCACACGGTTCGTAGCTGAATTCGCAAGAATTCAGCGAAGCATCGGCGCATGACCTGAGTTCTTGCGAACTCAGCTACGGACTGGCGCATCAATAACTGTCGGGATTCGGTGAGAATCAGCCGTAGCACGGACGCCTCGTCCGTGCGTCCAAAGCCCGTCATCGCACGAAAGGGACGCACGGACGAGGCGTCCGTGCTACGACAGTTATTGATGCGCCGACCCTACGACGCGGTGGACAATCCGGGCTATGCCATGATGTCCCGGATCACACGACCTTCCACATCGGTCAGGCGAAAGTCGCGACCGCCGAAGTGCCAGGTCAGCTTTTCGTGGTCGAGACCCATCAGGTGGAGCATCGTGGCGTGGAGGTCGTGGGGATGAGTCCGGTTCTCGACGGCACGATAGCCGAACTCGTCGGTGGCACCGTAGGTCATCCCCCCTTTGATGCCGCCGCCCGCCAGCCACACCGAGAATCCCCAGTGATTGTGGTCTCGGCCATTGTTGCCCTGGGAGGCGGGCGTGCGGCCGAACTCGCCGCCCCACAGGACGATCGACTCTTCCAGCAGGCCGCGTTGCTTCAAGTCACCCAACAGCGCGGCGATGGGACGATCCGTCTTGCCGCAAAGCTGTCGGTGCTGCCCGTCGTTGTCGCTGTGGGTGTCCCACGGTTGGCTGTCGCCGTAGTAGATCTGCACCACGCGGACGCCCCGCTCGACCATCCGCCGCGCCAGCAGGCAGTTCATGCCAAAGTCGCTCATTTTGCCGTCGGTGCCGTGGTATTCGGACTTCACCGACTCGGGCTCGCTCTGCCAATCGAACGCCTCGGGCGCGGCGGTCTGCATCCGGAAGGCCATTTCCAGCGACGCAATGCGGGCGTCCAGAAGACTCTCGCCGACTCGCAGCGCGGCGTGCTGCGCGTTCATCTGTTGCATCAGGTCGAGCTGCCGGCGCTGCGAGGCGGTCGAGAGCTGTTTGTTGGCCAGGTCGGGAATCACCTGCTTCGGGTCGAAGTTCGTCGGCAACTTCATGTGGCAGCCTTGGAACACGCCGGGCAGAAAACGGTTGCTCCAGTTCGCCGCGCCGTTGACCGGCAGTCCCGGACAGAGCACCACGTAGCCGGGCAGGTTCTGATTCTCCGTCCCCAGTCCGTACAGCAGCCACGATCCATAGCTGGGTCGAATCGCCTGCACGTGTCCGCTGTTCATCATGAACATCGACGGCTCGTGGTTGGGGATGTCGGTGAACATCCCGTTGATCACGCACAGATCGTCAGCATGGCGGCCGGTCTCCCGGTAGAGCTCACTGATTTCCAGTCCCGACTCGCCGCGGCGTTCGAACTTGAAGGGCGACGGCATCAGGCCGCCGGTGCCGTTTTCGGTCTTGAGATCCTTGATGCTCTCCGGTCGCTCGCCCTTGTGTTTCAGCAGCGCCGGCTTGTGGTCAAACGTGTCGACGTGCGACGGACCGCCATTCATGTAGAGATGAATGATCCGCTTCGCGCGGGGTGCGAAATGGGGCGGTTTGAGCATCAGCGGACTGACGGCCTGTGACTCGGCACCCGGTGCCGCCGCGGATTCCTCCGAGAGCACGGCCGCCAGGCCGAGCGTTCCCAGGCCCGTCCCCATGCGACCCAACATTTCCCGTCGTGTGAACATTGCAAATTCCCTTGTTCTACTGTCCGCTTTAGGTTCTGAGGCGGTTCTTGAGTGGCGGGAGGATGTTACGGGATTCGTAGTGTGAGGCTCGGGCGAGTTCGTTTCGT
>JAYTIB010000507.1:0-1605 GCA_043732205.1 Schlesneria sp.
GCGCGGCGAACATGATCGCCGCGCAGAAGTTTGGCAGCGGGTCCAGTGGTAACAATCTCCAGCGGGACAACTCGGTTGGCTGGTCGACGACTTCGATCAACGCCGGCAGATGATGGGGATTGAGCGAGACTGAGAACTGATTGAGCGGAAACGACAACCCGAAGCCGGTCGCCTTCAAGTACGACTCCTTGCACGTCCAGCCGCGGTAGAAGCCGGCCAGTTGGTCGGACTCGGGCAGGTTGACGAGTTCGGCCGCCTCGCGCGGTGAGAAGAACCGCGTCGCCAGTTTCAGAATGCGGACGGTCGGGTCCATCCGCTCAATGTCGACGCCGACCAACCGGTCGACCGCGATTGCGATCAGCGCCTGATCGGCCGAATGTGAGACGCTGAACTCGATCCGTTGCGGCTGCGTCGACGACTGTCGCAGTGCGGGCTTTCCGTGCGGCCCGTACTCGAATTCGACATCCGCCGGATCGCAGTTCAACCACGATCCCAGCAGTTGCCGCAGCACCGCGCGGCAAACGATGAAGTGACGCCGCGGCTGCGGCACCTTGAAGCGATCGGCCCGAGCCGACTCGTCCGCCGACAGCAACGATTTCAACCGGTCGAGCGTGGCGTCATCGGCATTCAATTCCACGCGGACCACGTGGACGGTCTCGCGCGACAACGGCAGCGGCTCGGTCATCGACGGCCAGGCAGAATTAGTGCTCATGTCGGCAAAGTACCGTAGTCCCGTCGCTCCGTCGACGGGACCGCCATAACAACGTATTCAAACGGGGCGACTCGCGTGCAGCACGTCCCGCCGGCGGAGCGGCGGGACTACAGTAGGTGTGCCGCGTCACACGTGCCACAACGGCGGTTCGTGGTAGCCGCGTCGCGGGGCCGATACACTCTCGACGTCGCTTCCACATCCGCGGGAAGGTTTCCGTTTCCGATACTTCGACGAGTGATTTCCGATGAAAGCCGTTGCCGTTCTGCCCGGTCAGCCCAATAGCGTTCACCTCCGTGACATTCCGCCCCCCAAGTTGGCGGACCAGCCGCATCCGCACGTTTGCCGCATCCCTGAAGGGCGGGCGGTGCTGGTCAAGACGTTGCAGATCGGCGTCGACGCCACCGACCGGGAAATCAACGAGGCGCTGTACGGCAACGCCCCGCCGGGCGGCGAGCATCTGGTGATCGGCCACGAGAGTTTCGGGCAGGTCGTTGAAGTCGGCAACAAGGTGACCGAGCTGAAGGTGGGCGACTACGTTTCCTGCACCGTGCGTCGGCCCGGTGGTTCGCTGTTTGACGTCATCGGACGCAACGACATCACCAGCGAAGAAACGTACTACGAACGGGGCATCAACCTGTGTCACGGCTACATGACCGAGTCCTTCGTGGACGACGCCGAATACATCGTCCGGGTGCCGGTGCAATTGAAGCATCTGGGGGTGCTGTCGGAACCGGCCAGCGTCTGTGCGAAGGCGTTGGAGCAGGTGTTTCTCGCACAGCAGCGGTTGCAGGTCTGGAAACCCAAGCGGGCGTTTGTCATGGGGGCGGGACAGATCGGCCTGCTGGCCACGATGATGCTCCGGCTGCGCGGGCTGGAGGTCTACACGCTGGCGA
>JAYTIB010000508.1:0-1600 GCA_043732205.1 Schlesneria sp.
CAGACATCCTCGGCTTCGTCGGCGCTGTCGGCCTCGTCCCAGTCTTCGTCGAGCCGCACGGCGTCGTCGATCCATTGCCGTTCCAGCTCATCGGCCAGATGACCGGCCGCTTCCAATGCGACGCGCGCGGGGAGGATGCCGTCCCACTCTCCCGCCTCGACGTGGAACAAGCGGCATTGCCCGAGGGCCACGGCCAGTTCATAAGCCGCCTTTCGGGCCGGAGCATCAACCGGCGCGGGGTCCGCCAATTTCCAAAGTTCCGGCTGGTGCCGGGCGATCTGCAAATCGCTCAGATAGTCGTAGGGATCGCGTCTGTTTGTCATGGCATCTCCTTCCTTGGAGAGTCGTTGGTTCGGTCCGATGATGGCCGAGGCGGTCGCAGCGGGAAGGCACTCTCGACCGGAGGAATCGGCTTCGCGTCGAACGCCGCCCGCGACCAAACCCATTCGCGCCCGACGCGCTGCCAGCCCCACGTCTCCGGGACAAAGTAACGAAAGCCCGTGTGGTACTCGGTCGGTGCGTGATCTTCATGCGGGATCGTTACCGTCTCGTCCGGATTCCGCAGGGCGACCCGGTCACCATCGAGTTCCCTTCCGTATCGACGGACGTAGAACTCGACACAACGACCGAGTCGCTCTGATTCGCTTCCACCGCGCCGATGGACCGTGCGACGGAAGAAACAGGTCAGGAGCCGGTACTCGTTCTGTTCTCGCTGTTTTTCGAGGCCGATTTCGGCCCCTGACGAGAGCAGGACCGACCAGCGTGGCACGTGGTAAGCGTCCACATTCTCACTCCATCGACAGTGGAACATTACGCCCAGCGGTCGCTGGAGCGCCTCTCGCATCTGGTTACACATGGACTCGTTCAGGCGCTGCCAAGCGGCCGAATCAAGGGCTTCGTGGGCGGACGTCGAACGGCGCAGTTCCTGCAATTCGGCCCACGGCATCAGCAGCGACCACGACTCTTCCGGGTTCCGAAGGTGTTTTTCCAGCAGCTTTCTCTGTGTGTCCGCCGTGATCCGAACGGAAATTTTCACGTCGGGGCAGGCAGGGTCGAGATGCGGCAGGCCGTGCCAGGTGATCGTGTTCATGGCGATCTCCTTCGAATGAGTTTGCTGAGCGACGGCAACTCGGCCAGACGCTGACGCGCCGACTTCCAGTCGGTCAACAACAGGTCGGTCTTTCGTTGCTTCTTGGGCACGCGGACGTTGGCCAGAAGACCGCGCACGGCTTCCAGCTTGATTTGTTCCAACCGGGACAACTGCTCCACGAGTTCGCCGGTGACCTGCGATTCATCGAGGATCTGAGCGAGTAGCCGGTCTTCGTCTGCGATGGCATCCCTGAGCGGTTTCGGCGGGAAATCGCGCGGCAGTACTTGTGCGTCCAACCAGTCGCCCCAGACTCCGGCGGCGTCGACTCGCGGCCACAGGCCCGACAGCGTGACGGCCAACACGCGCTCGGGCCAGGGCTTCCTCAGGCTTCCAAACCCCTTCAGGTCTTCCACCGTGAATGCCGCCAGGTCACGGCGGGCTTTGGCAAACACGAGGGAGTAGTACGCCGGGCCAACCGGCGGCCAAACGATCCAGCGATTCAGGGCCTCG
>JAYTIB010000509.1:0-11355 GCA_043732205.1 Schlesneria sp.
TACGGTCCGCTGCAGATCCCCTCGGGCCAGACGATGCCGGGGTCCGACGGCATGACGGTCGACGACGTGGGACGGTTGTACGTCGCCACTCACGCGGGATTGCAGATGTTCGACCCGACCGGCCGGCCCTGCGGTTCGATCCTCAAGCCGCAGCCCAAGTTCCTCTCGAACGTCAAATTCGGTGGTCCGAACTTCGACACGGTGTACGTGACGTCGAGCGACCGAGTGTACAAGAGAAAGCTCAACACCAAGGGAACCCCGCACTTCGCGCGGAGTTCGAAATAGCCACGGATCGACTCTCTTCGTTTAACCCTGAGCCAGCGGCGAAGGGAGTGGGAGCCGATGACCGATCGGTACATCTTGTGAAGCGGAGGTGTCATGTTGAGATCACAGTACCTGTTGCCCGCCGTCTGTGCTGCGATGTTGTTGTTGGCGTTCGCAGGATGCGGCAGTAGCCAGCGTCAGTGGGAGATCACCGTCGAAAACAAGGCGGATGCGCCGTGCTCGTTCTTCATCGAGCTGGGCACCGACGGCAACAGCAGTAGCGTCAAAGTCGAGAATGTCGCCAAAGGGAAACCGATCACCCTGATTGTCGGAAGCTCCAAGACGATCGTGCAGTCGGTCAGGGTGGTGCGTGACAAGGGGGAGGAAACCCTCAAGCCGAAAGTCGAGTTGCCGGTTGGAAAGCGCTACGCCATCTCGGTCGGTGCTGACGGCAAGGTGACGGCATCCATCGTGGACAGGTAGGCGACGGCAATTCCAGCATCAGTAGTTCCAAGTTGGCCGCTCGTCGTAGCTGAATTCGCAAGAATTCACCCTGTTTGCACCACTGCCTGAACTCTTGGGAGTTCAGCTACGGCGCGAACTTGAAACTACCGAGCATTCAATTCAAGTGTCCCGGATTCGAAAATCATGCTCTCGTTCAGCTCACCGCAGTCTCTATGTCAACCGGCTTCGCGGCGTGAAGTGCTGCGGCTGGGGACGCTGCTGCCGTTCGGACTCTCCCTGCCGACGCTGCTCGCACGGCGCGCCACAGCCGGAGAAGTGGCAGCGAGTGATTCGCCGAGTCGGGCGCGGGCCAAGTCGTGCCTGATCATCTTCATGGAAGGCGGCCCGTCTCACATCGATCTGTGGGACATGAAGCCAAACGCGCCGGCTCAGGTCCGCGGTGAATTCCAGGCGATCGCGACCCGCACGCCCGGCGTCACCGTCTGCGAACACCTGCCGCTCAGCGCGCCGCACTGGCACAAGCTCGCTCAGGTTCGCTCGGTGACGCATTCCATCACGGACCACAACGCGGGAAGTTATTACGCGCTGACCGGTCGTCATCCGGTGGACCAGGGTCAACTGATCGTCGCCGAGTCACCGCGAAACTTCCCGACATACGGTGCCGTGCTGTCGGCGTTGCGACCGACGTCGGGCGACCTGCCGAGTTTCGTCCACATTCCCGAGATCATGTCGAACAACGGTTCCGACATTCCCGGCGAGTTGGCGGGATTTCTGGGCGCCGCGCACGACCCGTTCATCACGGGCGATCCCAGCCTCCCCGGATATCAGACCCCCGGCCTGACTCCGCAGCCCGCGCTGACACTGGACCGCATCGGGCGGCGTGAGTCGCTGCTGCGGCAACTCGATCACGCGCTCGGCGGGCTGAACGGCAGCCGCAGCGTCGAACGGCTGAATGAGTTTCAGCGCAAGGCGGTCGACATGATCACGTCTGCCAAAGTGCGCGACGCCTTCCGTCTCGACAAGGAACCGGCCGCCGTCCGCGCACGATACGGCCTGGACCCCGGCAGCGATCGCCAGCTCGAAGCCCGCAAGTTCGGCGGCCTGCCGCATCTGGGCCAGTCGATGCTACTCGCCCGGCGGCTGATCGAAGCGGGAGTCCCCCTCGTGACGCTCGTCACCGGACGGCGCATCGATCAGGCGTGGGACACGCACCGCGATCACTTCCCCTTGCTGAAGACATCACTGCTGCCACCGTTCGACCGGGCATTCTCCGCATTGATGGAAGACCTGACACAGCGCGGCTTGCTCGACGACACGCTGCTGGTGCTGATGGGCGAATTCGGCCGCACCCCCAAGCTGGGCTACGTGACGTCGAACGCCGGTGCCGCTCCCAACGGCCGCGATCACTGGCCATACTGCTACTCGGTCCAGTTCGCCGGCGCGGGAGTCCCCGCCGGTCTGATCCACGGAGCCTCCGATTCACAGGCCGCCTATCCGAGCCGCGACCCGGTCACCCCCGAAGACATCGCCGCCACGATCTACACGATCCTCGGCATCCCCCACGACGCCGAAATCGTCGACACACAAGGCCGTCCGCACCGCGTGCAAATCGGCCAGCCGATCGACGCGCTCGTGGGATGACTCGTATCCGCCGGAACTTTGGTGAAGATCCGTTTGGGTGGCGCTGGCGGTCGCTTGGGGATGCCAGAGACACTGGCCAGCGAAGCCATGCCGTGGTGACGTGTGGCCGGGGTCGAGTCTCCGAGCCCCCGGCATTCGCAGCATCACGCCACTGGGGGCGGTCGAAGACGCCCGACCTCGGCCACTCTGCCGTAAGGCGGGCGGCACGAGTTGTCGTACCCAACCCGCGGTCAGAAAAGACGAAGCGGGAACCACGAATCGCACGAATCGCACGAATCTGAAAGGCGAGCGGCGAAGGCGGCGGACCCCGTTGTTCCACACTTTCTTCGCTCTTCTACTTCCTCTTCAGATTCGTGTCATTCGTGAGATTCGTGGTTCTGTTCCTGGCTCTACGGCGAGCGGCAAGAGTTGTCGGACTAACCCCCATCGGGTAAGCCATCAGTAGCCGTTCGACTAATGGGAAGCTAAACGCTGGACCTGTACCGAAGTTGTCGTTGAAAGCGAACGGTATAGAAGTCTATTTGCGTTCGTATCGGACCGGGGCTTCGCGAAGCCGCTCCAGCCCAGGCCACTGCGCCGCGATGCAGGACGGGCAAGAGTGCCCCATCCTCCGGGTCCGTTGTTTCCCGCCGCTCGTCAAAGTTCCCGGTGGAGTTCCCTCAGAACTTGATGAGCATTTCCAGCGCGAGTGTCAGTTGCTCGCGGCGCAGGCTGCCGGGGCGATCCACGGCTCCGAAGGCCGGGTTGCGGTCGGCAAAGTCGCCGCGAATCTCGGGACGAATCTGCAGCCACTTGGTCGGGTGGTGATCCAGGCCAAGCGTCACTTCATAGTAATTGTTCGGCCCAATGAGCGGGCCGAAGCCGCCGGGGTAACCGCCGCCGTTCACGTCGTCGTACCACTCGGTGCGAAAGTTCACATCCCACAACGGGTCCACATGGTAGCTGAAGATGTTCCACAGCCCGCCAAAATGCTCCTTCGGCGCGAGAGGTCCAAAGATGTTGCCGTCGGAATAACCGATGTGCGATTGGACGATCTGTGTCAGGTGCCTGTTCCAATTCTGGGTGACGCGCAGCTCGACCACCGTGGTGTTGCCCGAGTAGTGCGGACGCTCTGGACCCGTCAACAGAGTGGCGGTGAACTTGGTCCGCTTGTCCTCTTGCAGCCAATAATTGACTTGGGCAATGTGCGTCGGCGCCACGCTGAGGTTTTCAAAGAAGGTGCCCCAGCCCATCTCCAGGCCGTAGTGCAAATCAAGCTGCGGGTGGACGTGCCATGTGCCCGAGACGCCGGTGTAGCGCCCTTCCTGGGCGATATACCACTGGTAATCACTGGAGGCGAAGATCCGCCACGGAGCCTGCGCGGCCTGCGAACCGATGACCGTGGTTTGCCGACCGGCCTTGAGGTCCACACCGCCCTCGGTGAGGATCGGCAAGTGAGCGGTCAGGTTGAGGTCACTGAAATCGAAGCCGAACCGGGGATTCGGGTGGTCGATGATCGCCCCCCGGATGGGATTCAGGAAGGCGGGGTCGGAGCCGGCATAGGGCTGCATGTTGAAGCCCCAAGACCAGTCGTTGGGATTCAGAGGCCGCTCGATCCGCAACGCCAGTTGACGCAGCAAGAATTCATTGCCGAAGCGGTCCATGACGGGAGCAACGGTCGTTCGTCCCGGCCCGGTGGAGCGATAGGTGTACTCGGTTTCCAACCAGCCGTAGATTTTGAGCCGGCTATCCGCCGGCAGGAGTGCATTCTGCAAGAACTTCACTTGATCGACGGGATACGGCCCCAACTTCGGCTCCGACGGTCGCGGCTGCGCGAGGAGGGTCGGAACCGGGGTGCTCTCGGTAGGCACCAGAGGATCTTCAAAGACTGAGCGGACATCTCCAACCGGTGCCGGGGCGATCCAAGGAACCGTGACCAACGGTGGGAGGCTGATGTCCGAGGCATCCGTTCCCGTCAGACCGTCAGCGACTGACAAGGTCGGATTCGTCGAGAAAGTTGGATTGGTTGAGACAGTGGGCGGGTATTGTGCCGAAGCCACGGCCGGAGCCGATAGCACCAGTGCCAATCCAAGGCCAATCTTGCCTCTCCATGGCATGTTGCAAAGTCCTTCCGCGTTTCAAGGCTTTGGTAACTTCATCGGTCGCTGGCGGAAAACGACTTGACGGGATTTACGGGTTTTCTGGGGCGGGCAAGATGGGGAGATTGTTCCGAGGAAGCGAAAAATGTCGAACAAGTCTGATCCGGCGGAGGAGTTTCATTCCGTAGCTGAACTCGCCAGAGTTCAGATCGTTTGAAGTCTGGCGAATTTAGCTACGAGGCCATGAATCATCCGGCCAGGAGACTCAAGGTGAAAAACGGACGCTTGCGGTTCGCGATCGAGGTGGCTCTGGTGGCGGTGGCCTATTATGGGGCCGCCCGCCTGGGGCTGCGGATGGAGTTGCCGGGAACGAACGCTTCGCCGGTTTGGCCCCCCTCCGGCATCGGTTTGGCCGCCGTGTTGTTGCTGGGTCTGCGGGTCTGGCCGGGTATTCTGATCGGGGCGTTCCTGGCCAACCTGTTGACGCTGCCTTACACGGTGAGCGGCTGCTTTGCATCACTGGGAATCTGTGTGGGGAACACGCTGGAACCCGTGTGTGGGCTGCTGCTCTTGCGGCGTTTGGTTCTGGGGGACGACCCCTTCGAGCGGACTGCGGACGTCTTCCGGTTTTTCGCCGTCGCGGCCGTGGCCTGTGCTCTTGCCGCCACGAACGGTGCGACCAGCCTGTGGTTGACGGGGATCAATCCGAGCAAAATCTACGCGAGCGTCTGGTTGACCTGGTGGCTGGGGGATCTGTCCGGCATGTTGATTCTCGCCCCCGCGATCGTTCGCTGGTGGCCGGTCCCGCCGTTGGGGATGTCTTCGGCGGGCCGCGATCGCCGTCGCCATCCACGTCCGCCGCAACGGCCAGTCATGCAGGTGGGGATGTCGTCGGTGCGCCTCATGGAACTGGCGGCGCTGTTTGCCGCGATCATCGCCGTGTCCGAATTGCTGTTTGGCGGCTGGTTCAAAAGCGAGGTGGTCCATTCGCTGCCCTATGTTTATATCGTTCCCTACCTGATTTGGTCGGCCTTCCGCTTCGGTCAGCGGGAAACGTCTCTGGCCAGCGTGCTGGTCTCGGTGATCGCGATCTGGCACACCTGGTCCATGATGAGTACGACGGCAGTTGGCCAAGCGGACGCGGCGAGTCTCGGGCCATTCATGGGGCCCACGCTGACGGCGAATGACACGTTGTTGTTGCTGCAGATTTTCATTGGTGCCGTGGCGATGACGGCCGAAACGCTGGCCTCCGCCGTCGCCGGCCAGCGGCGTGATGCCGCCGTGTTGCGTGAGAGTGAACAGCGCTTTCGGACGATCTTCGAACAGGCGGCCGTGGGTGTCGCCATGATCGAAACCGCGACCGGCCGCTTCCTGCGACTCAACCAGCGGTACTGCGACATTGTCGGATACACCGCCGACGAAATGACCGGCCTGACCTTCCAAACCATCACGCACCCCGAGGATTTGCAGCCGGACTTGGAACACATGGCCCAACTCGTCGCCGGCACGATCCGCGAGTTCTCCCTGGAGAAGCGCTACCGCCGCAAAGATGGCGAGATCGTCTGGGTCAATCTGACGGTCTCCGCGACGTGGCATCCCGGTGCGAAACCGGAACACCACATTGCGATTGTCGAAGAGATCACGGAACGCAAGCGTGCGGAACAGGCGATCCAACGTTACGCCGCGGACTTGGAGCGGAGTAACCGCGACCTGGATCAGTTTGCCTATTCCGCCTCGCACGATTTGAAGTCCCCGCTGAGGGCGATCGACAACCTGGCGCAGTGGATCGCGGAAGACGCCGGTTCCCTGTTGCCCGCGCCGTCGCGCGCGGATCTGGAGCTGATGCAACTACGGATCAAGCGCATGGAACGGCTGCTCGACGATCTGCTGGCCTACTCGCGCGTCGGCCGCGTCGCTCATAAACCGGAGACCGTGGAGGTCGGTGCGCTGGTTCGTGATGTCCTCGCGCTGTTGTGTCCGCCGGAGAGCTTCACCATCCAAGTGGGCGAGTTGCCGACGCTGACGACGCACAGAGCGCCGCTGGAGCAGGTGTTCCGCAACCTGATCGGCAATGCCATCAAGCACCACGACCGCCGGGATGGACGCGTGGAGATTTCGTCGCATGATGCGGGAGTGTTTGTCGAATTCACGGTCCGCGACGACGGACCCGGGATCCCCCCCGAATTCCACGCCCAGGTGTTCCTGATGTTTCAAACGCTCAAGCCGCGCGATCAGGTGGAAGGGAGTGGCATGGGACTGGCATTGGTCAAGAAGATCGTTGAGAATCAGCGCGGCCAGACCACCCTGGAATCGGCCGCCGGGCAGGGAGCCACGTTTCGGTTTACCTGGCCCAAGAGTTAGCCCTTTGGGAGTGCTCCGGCTTGACGGAGCTTTGGAATTTTTGATCGCGGCAAAGCCGCTGTGTTGCTTCACTGGTAATCGAGCCTTCGCAGATTCCAAGAAAGCGGCAAAGCCGCATTCCAAAGCTCCGTCAAGCCGGAGCACTCCAAATTAGAATTCCCGCTTCATCAACATCACGAGTACTGCACGATGCCCGCTTCCTACCACGACGTCAACATTCTGATAGTGGACGATGATCAGGTGGACGTGCGGGGGATCCAGCGCGGCCTGACCAAGCAAAAGATCTCCAACCCGGTGTTTGTCGCGTCGGACGGCCAGGAAGCGCTGGACATGCTGCGCGGCACGAACGGCCGGGAGCGTGTGCCGCATCCGTACTTGATTCTGCTGGACTTGAACATGCCGCGCATGAACGGCATCCGGTTCCTCGAAGAGCTTCGCCGCGACGCCGAACTGGACGACAGCATCGTGTTCGTGCTCACGACCTCCAGCAGCGACGAAGACAAGCTGGCCGCCTACAAGCAACACATCGCCGGGTACGTCGTGAAAGCCGATGCGGGTGCGGAATTCCTGAAATTGGTCCAGATGCTGGAGCGGTTCGTCATCACCGTGCAGTTTCCCCCGGAGCATCACTAAGAACGTGTCCAAGAATAACGTCGCGATTCGTCCCGTCGGCGGAGCGACGGGACTACAGTAGTCCCGTCGCTCCACCGACGGGACGGCTTCGAGACGACGCCACAAATCACGACGTTATTTTTGGACAGGTTCCATGCCATGACCAACGAAGGATCGAAACCCGTGACGCGGATCCTGGTGATCGACGACGATCACGTGGATCGTCGTGCGGTCCAGCGGGCCTTGAGTGGTCTCTATGCGGTGGCGGAAGCCGAAAACGGACGCCAGGCGCTGGAGCTTCTCGCCGTCGAGCCCGTGGACTGCGTGCTGTTGGATTACGACATTCCGGGGACCAACACGGTCGCCCTGGTGATGGAACTCTCACAACGGGTGCCGGTGGTGATGCTCACCGGGCAGGGGAACGAAGCCATCGCCGTGACTCTGATGAAGGCGGGGGCACAAGACTATCTGAGCAAGGACGGATTTCGTCCGGAGTCACTCGACCGATCCATTCGGCTGGCCATTGAAAAGGCGGCGCGACAGAAGGAGCGTCACGAGGCCCATACTCGGCTGCGCTCGGAATACCACGAGGAGAAGAAGAAGCGGCACGCCCTGGAAACGGCGATGCAGGTCGCGCGGGACATCCAGCAAAACCTGATTCCCGCCCGACCGCCGGAACTGGCGGGCTTCGACATTGCCGGCGTCTGTCTGCCGGCCGAGGCCACCGGCGGCGACTTCTTCGACTACGTGCCGATGTCGGACGGCACGCTGGGGATTCTGATCGGCGACGTCTCGGGACATGGCCTCGGCCCCTCCCTGTTGGCGACGGAAATCCGCGCCCATCTTCGCGCGCTGGCCCGGGTCAGTTCCAACATCGCCCACATCACGACGATCGCCAATGACCTGCTGTGGGAAGACACGGACGGAGTTCCCTTCGCCACCCTGTTTCTCGTCAAACTCGATGTCCGGCAGAAGTCGCTCACCTACGCCGCCGCGGGACATCAATCGTTCGTCTGTCACCCGTCCGGCGCGCCCACGGCCCTGGATTCCCTCGCGACGCCGCTCGGTTTGTTTCCAGGGACACAAGTCGCCTCCAGTCCTCCGCTGCCGCTGAATTCCGGTGACATCCTGCTGCTGATGACAGACGGCTTGATCGAGACGATGGCTCCCGATCTGAATCTCTTCGGCAAGGACCGCTGCTTCGCCGTGATTCGCGAATACCGGACGGCGCCCGCCGAGAAGATCCTCGATCAACTGCTGTTCGCCGCACGGTCGTTCGCGCAGGGAGAGCGGCAGCACGACGACGTGACCATCGTGGTCGTCAAAGTTCTGTAGTTCGACGGTGACGGATCGGAGTGAAAGCGAATTGGGAATCTCAAATCTCAGATTTCAGATTTCAGATTGGAAGCAAGGCCGCGACTCCGTCGAACGTGACGGGCGGCCACGAGCCGTCGTCGGAACGTCGTCCCGCCTCGGCCAGGCACACTGCCGGATGGATTTTGGACCGGGTCAGGTCGGAAAAAGGACAGGGCACGAGGACGACTTCACCGATTGCAGGTGAGCCCAGGCGAGATCCTCCTCGGGGCGGTTCCAGTCCACAGCCAGAGACTTCTCGGACAGCAAGGCCGCTTCCCGCGAAGTCACTTCCAGTAGTTCCGGCAAGATCGTCACCAACGCCCGACGCGGCGCGCCGATGGAAACGGGTTCGAGCAGGCGCACGACTCCGTCCGAGTCGATGATGCCTTCCACGGTTTGAATCATGCGGGTGCTCCCCATCAGATCGAATGGCCTCACGCCCCGTCCCGAGCAGACATCGCGGACGAACCACGATCGGGATTCCATCGAGCCTCATTCCTATCCGCGACGGTTGAGGTGTTGACGCACTTGCGGTTCCGTGGCATCGGAGTGGGGCAGGGTGACGATGAGACATCGGCGAGCCGCATGCCGTCAGGCTGCGGGTGCTTGATCGTCCCAGGAAACCTTCGGTCTGACGGCACACGGCTCGCCAATGACATCTGGCGCATGCCCTCGTGAGGTATAGAACGCCGAACGACAGCAGTCTCTTCGAGCGACGAACTGCGGTCGATGTTTCTGGTCCAAATACACTGCTTGTCTCAAAGCCGACAAGCAGTGGCACCTCCAACGTGCTTCAACGAGTCAAACAGGGCCACCCCGCCCGCTGCAACGATAGCATACCACGCAACGACAAAATGAGGCCCCGGTCAGGTCGAGCGGCTGGTTCGGGCGGCATCCTCGGACCGCCACGGCAACCGATTGTACCCGGTTGTCAAGCCAGCGACACCGACCAGGCAGCCGGCATAGGCGGTCGCCGATGCCAGCGCAAGCGGTACGAACTCGGAACTCCCGTGCGCCGGCGGTCCGCTGTGCCACAGGCTGTCGAAGCAGTATCCACACCCCGCGAGGCCGAGGATAAGCAACCCGGCGCTGACGTAGCGCGGCAGATTCATCCCAAGCGAGCCGCCCGGCCACGGGTTCCGGGCGAGGTGCGGATTTCGGGCGACGACATGGAAAAACACCACCATTCCGATCAGGCTGGCCATGTTCAGAATGTTCGCAATGAGCACTGGCAGGTCCGTTTCCGGGCCATCAGGGCGAATGACAAAGTGGGCCAGATAGCTGCCGAAAAGCGTAAGGAACACACCCGCTCCCAGCAAGCCGTCGCGCTGCATCCTGAAACGCCCCACGATGGCAATGGCCGCCAAAAGTGGGACGACGGTAACCACCAGCCGATTCAACTCGTCTTGCGGTCCTCTCGACCAGGCGACGAGTCCGTAAGCGAGAATGCTCGACACCGTCAGGACGATTCCCAGGACGGATTCGGCTTTCCGATACGGGTCGCTCGGCGGCTGGCGCAGGCTCAAGATCCCGCCCAGAATCAACAGCAAGACCATCGACATGGCGAGGTGAATCACGAAGGTAACGTACACGGGCATTTCGTGGTCAGGCCCGAACACTTCTTGCAGAACGCCGTAGGCCACCACCGGCGCGAGCCCGACCGTGAAGGCCGCGAACAGAGGCGAACCCGCGCGCGTGCCGCGGTAGCGGCCCCAGAAGATCGCCAATCCTGCCAGGACGAGCGCTGCGACAGCGAACGCTCCGAATTTTCCCACGAGTTCCCTCCGGTGCTGGCACACACCCGCGCCAAACCGGGCACCCGGGGTTTGGTCCGGGCCGAACGAACAGGTTAACCCGCACGGACAAAGCGGCGCGAGGGACAAGTGACCTACGAATTCAGAACAGGCGTGGCAGGCCGAGATACCGCCGCTTTGTCCGTGTCGGGTTGAACCGCTTGTTGGGCGGGCGGTTGCTCGGACGGATCGTAAATCAAACGATCCCGGAATTGTTCCTGATACTGCATGAGAAAAGCGACAAGCTTGGCCGGATCGTGATCGCAACTGGCCGAGATGCGATGCCGAACTTCGCGGATTTCATCAATGACGGGATCAGGGATTGGTGGATTCATGATCGGCTCCGAGTAATTCGAGCGGCGTGACAAGAGCGGGAACAAACAGACCGAGCATGGAGTTGACGCGACGAATGTGGCCAAACTTGTGGGCGTTGGCAATGTGAGCACAGTTCCAAGTCACGAGAAAATCGCATTTGTGAAACGACGCGATGGCCAAGTGGAGTGCGTCACCTGTCGGGTCTGCTGGCATCACTTTCTGCTGCACATAGGTTGCCGCGATCTCTGTGATGGCCTGTTCGATGGGCAGCAGTGGCAAATCTCGAATGAGGGACAATCGCAGTTCGCTGCGTTCAGGAATGCCAGCCGACAATTCATTGATCACGGCGGGGCTGGTCAGCAGTTCGTACTTGGCCGGAGCGTCATCCCACCACTGCCGAGTCCAATCCCGACGTGCGACAACGGCCGGAGTGGTTCGGAGTTCGTGGTAGAAGCTGGGGATCGAGGTTT
>JAYTIB010000510.1:0-4427 GCA_043732205.1 Schlesneria sp.
GTCCCCGGCGACCCGCGCAACCATTACGTGGCGCATGTGGAATGGACGCCCGATGGACGGCAGATTGCGCTGCATCAATTCAACCGGCTGCAAAACCGCAACCTCGTCATGCTGGCCGATCCCAAGTCCGGAGCGACGCAGACGATCCTCACGGAAACCGACGACGCGTGGCTCGAAAATGAGAACCCCGTGCGCTGGCTGAATGACGGCCGCAGTTTCCTCTGGTTGAGCGAACGAGACGGCTGGCGTCATGCGTACGTTGCCGGAACGGACGACAAATCGCTGACGCCGTTGACACCCGGTGACTTCGATCTGCTGAAGATCGAAGCGGTCGATGAGAAGCGCGGCAAACTTTATTACACCGCCTCCCCCGAGAACGCGACGCAATGTTATCTGTACCGCACGGGACTCGGCGGCGGCCCGTCCGAACGCCTGACGCCGGCCGACCAGCCGGGCTGGCACTCGTACAACATTTCGCCCGATGCCGACTGGGCCTTTCACACCTATTCGACATTCAACACGCCGCCGGTGATCGAGTTGATCAAGCTCTCCGATCACTCAGTCGTGCGTTCCGTGGTGACAAACAAGAAGCTGCGCGACGCGCTGGCCAAGCTCACGTTGCCCGCAACCGAATTCCTGCGACTCGACATCGGCGACAACATTCAATTGGACGCCTGGACCGTGAAGCCAACGCAGATCGATCCGAACAAAAAGCACCCGCTGTTGATCCACGTCTACGGCGAGCCGCACGGTCAGACGGTGCGCGATACCTGGCAGGGTTCGCGCGGATTGTGGCACCTGATGCTGGCCCAGCAGGGCTGCCTGGTCGCCAGTGTCGACAACCGCGGCACGATGTCGCCGCGCGGGCGGGCCTGGCGCAAATGCGTGTACCGGCAGATCGGCATCCTGGCCTCAAAGGAGCAGGCCGCCGCGGTGCGGGTGCTGTTGCAGGGGCATCCGACCGTCGACGCGCGGCGGGTTGCCATCTGGGGCTGGAGCGGCGGCGGCAGCATGAGTCTGAACGCGATCTTCCGTCATCCCGACCTGTACCAGACGGCGATCGCCATCGCCCCGGTCGCCGATGAGTTGCTGTACGACACCATCTACCAGGAACGGTACATGGGCCTGCCGACCGACAACGCGGAAGGCTATCGCAACGGCTCGCCGCTGACGCACGCCGCGCAACTGGCGGGGAACCTGCTGTTGATCCACGGCACCGGCGATGACAACTGCCATTACCAGGGGACGGAAAAACTGATGAACGAACTGATCGCCCACAACAAGCCGTTCAGCGTCATGCCGTACCCCGGCCGATCGCATTCGATCTCCGAAGGCCGCAACACGAACAGGCATCTTTTTTCGCTGATGACCAGTTACCTTCAAACGCATCTGCTGGCCCCGGCCACCGACAATGTCAGGGCTGGCAAGTAGGGTGCGTGAAGTCTTCGAAACGCACCGGTTCGAGATCGACGATTCCGAAGACGGTGCGTTCCGATGACTCCACGCACCCTACGGCTCTCGGTAGCCACGGTCGCCAAGACCGTGGGCGATGCAGGCTCGATTTCCACGACTCACCCACGTTCTGGCGAGCGTGGCTACATCCTCTGATTGAACGGTCGCTTGCAGCTTGAACAGGTTCGAACCACGCAACCACATTGGACAGGCGACTTCCCCAGAACAACATTTGTCCGGTGCCTGACCCCTTGCTGCGGAGTTTCTGTTTTGCACCCCCTCACACGCGACGTCACGCGGCAGGCCGACGCTCCGAAACCTGTTGACCGTTCCGGCGGATTCTGCCATATCTCGCCGACTGATTGACGGTTCGTTGGGAGCAGGGATGCGATGACAAACAGGCGACGGTTGCGGGGGTGGATCGGCGGCGCGGCGGCACTGGTGGTGCTGCTGGTCATGGGGAGCGCCTTCGCACAGACGGGGACTCCGACGGGCGGACCGACTGTGGCGGAATTGCAGACGCGGTTGAAGCACGCGCAGTCGGAAACGGAGCTCGATCCGACGGTCAAGCGGGAGGTCATCGAAGCGTACCAGTCCGCGATCGAACGATTGGAGATCGCGGATGAAGCGTCGCTCAAGACGAAGCACTTTCAGCAGCGAATCACGTCCGTCCCTGATGAGTTGCGGCGGGTGATGCAGAAGCTCGACCTGTTGCCCGGGCAACCGACGTTCACCGTGTCGGCCGCGGATGACATCGACACGCTCGAACGCAAGCTCGATGAACGGCGGCGTCAGATTGAGGAACACGATACGGGACTGCGCGGCCGGCTCGATGCCCTCAAGAAGGAGTTGATGTCGCGCAAGTCGCGGCTGGAAGAGATCACCCGCGATCTGGCGGAACTCGATGAGCGCCTGGACGGCATCCAGAAGTTGATGGACGAGCCGGTCCCCGATCATCAGCCGCGCGAGTTGACCAACGCCATCCAGTCGCTGTTGGAAACGCGCCGGATGCGCGCGAACGAGGAACGGACCGCGCTGCGCGCCGAGCAGGAATGGTGCGAGTCCGACGATGCCACCGATCTGCTCCGGGCAGAGCGAGATCTTGCAGCCAAAGAACTGGCGCTGGCCGAGGCCGAAGTGCAGTTGTTTCAGGATGCTGTTGACAAGCGCCGCGGCAGCGAAGCCGATCAGCGGGTGCGCGCCGCGGAACAGACGGTCGCCCGCACGCCGGCGCGAGTCCGGCCGGTTGCCGACGTCAACCTGGCGCTCGCCGGGGAGAGCCGTGACGTGGCCGCTTCATTGCGGGAAACCAACCACCTGGTCGACAGTGCGCGCGACAGCTTCAACACGCTCAAGGCCGAATTCGACCAGTCGAAGAACATGGTCGAAGTCGTCGGGCTGACCGAGTCGATCGGCCTGCTATTGCGGCAGCAGCGGGGGAAGTTGAGTGACACTCGCGGCCTGCATTCGCGGTTGGCGCTCCGCGGTGAGTCGGTCCGGCAAACCCGCATGCGGATGTTTCAAATCGAGGCCGAGATCGCGGCGCTGCAGGATCTGGAGGCCGCGGCGACGAAGGCCGCGCACGAACTGATCAGCGGGGAAGCCGCAGTGATTCCCACTGGCAAGCCGTCTCCGTCGGACGCCGGGGCGATCCGGCAGTTTGCCGGTGAAATCAAGCCGCTGCTCGAACAGCGACGTGATCTGTTGGAGGGTCTCAACGCCGACCATGGGACTCAGTTCGAGAAGCTTGTGTTGCTCGACAACGACGAACGGAAGCTGCTCGTCGCGACACAACAATACGCGGCCTACATCGACGAGCGCGTCCTGTGGATTCGGACGGGGGCGGTCTTCGGTGGGTCGCAGTGTGGGACGGCGTTGGCCGGCTTGAGTTGGCTGTTCGACATCGCCAACTGGCGGAAGGTCAGTGACGCGCTGCTGGTCAACCTGCGGCGGGAACCGTTGCCGTACGTGATCGCGCTGGCCGCGTTGCTGCTCGGGGTGGGATTCCGGGGAACGCTGCGCCGTCGGCTGCAACTGGTCGGGACGATCGCCGCCGCCGACTCGTGCCGCGCGCTGCTCCCGACACTGCGGGCGATCGCATTGACGGCGTTGCTGGCGGCGGTCATTCCGGCGGGTCTGGCCTTCTTCGGCTGGCGGCTGGACCACTGCGCGTCGACGTCGCGCTTCGTGCATGCCGTCGCGCTGGGGCTGCTGCGGGCCGCGACGTTTGCCGTTCCGTTGGAACTGCTGCGACTGATGGTCGCGCGCGGCGGACTGGCTGAGAAACATCTCGACTGGTCGGCGGCCACACTCATTCGAATCCGGCATCAGGTGAACTGGTTCATTCCCGCGGGGATCGTGTTGATTGGTCTGGTCGGAATGGTGGAGGCGACCTCGGACGACCAGCGACTCGATGCGCTCGGCCGGCTCTGTTACCTCGCATTTGCCGGCCTTTTGGGGATCTTTTGTTGCAGGGCGTTTCCGCGACCGGTTCGAACGGAACAGGCGCAGCCGGCCAATCTGCCGGCGGAATCTCGCGACGCGCGCCGCGCCGGCGCAGTCGTCAGCGACGAGGACGATGTCTGGATGAACCGGCTGATGCGACTCGGTGCGTTTCTAGCGGTGACGATTCCAATCGGGTTGCTGGTTCTCTGCTGGAGCGGCTACTTCTACACGGCCCTGCAACTGACATGGCGGCTTCAGGCGAGTGTCTGGCTGGCGATGGGGCTGGTTCTGTTGCGCGGATCGGTTCAACGGTGGCTGGCCCTCGAACGGCGGCGCATGGCCGTGTTGCAGGCCGAGGAATTGCAGGCCATCGCGGGGGCGGGTCAACATGCCGGCGCAGACAGTCACTCGCCGTTCCTCTTCCCGCGCTGGACCTGGCCCGACTTCCGGTTGAATCTGACTCAGATCGTCACGCAGGTCCGCAGCCTGCTCGACACGGGACTGCTGACGCTGGCCGCGGTCGGTCTCTG
>JAYTIB010000511.1:0-4420 GCA_043732205.1 Schlesneria sp.
CTGCGCGTCTCGGTCGGCATCGAACATCCCGACGATCTCGTCGCCGATTTCGCGCAGGCGCTCGCGGAGTGAACGCGGATATTTGTGTATCAGCCGGACCGCGCTAGCGGCCGGTTCCGTGGGAGCTCTCGAAAACCGGCCGCTAGCGCGGTCCGGCTGATGACGCAAATCATCGTGAGGCGATGTTCACGCTGTGACCGGAGCGCCGAACGCGATCAGCAGCAGCAGGTGATCGAGCCGTGCCAGATGGTCGTCAATCTCCGCCAGATCATTCTTCTGAAGGAGCGCTTCCAGTTCACGGGCGGACCTGGTGAGAATCGGAAATCCCGCTGATCCGCCGGCACCGGCCAGCCAGTGCGCCAGTTCGGCCAGTGATTGCCAGTCCTCGTTCGCGACCACCTCGTGCATTTCAGTCAGCTTGATCCGGAACCGCTCGACGAATTCGCTGACGATCTCGGCGAACTCCTGATCTTCGACCGGCAGTTCGGACGTCATCGCCTCGCTGAATGAGCGTCTGTCGGCGGCGTCCGCGACACCGGCGGCGTCACCCGTTCCCGGCAGAATCTGGGCGATCTTCTCGATCAGCTTCTCGGGATTGATCGGCTTGGTCAGGTAATCCGAGCAACCCGCGGCCAGGCATCGTTCCGCGTCACCGCGCATGGCATGTGCCGTCAGGGCGACGATCGGTCGGGTGCAGCCACCCTCGCGCAGCCGGGTCGCCGCGGTGTATCCGTCCATCAACGGCATCTGCATGTCCATCAGAATCAGGTCGAAGTCCTCTTCGCGTCCGATCATGACAGCCTCCAGTCCGTTCTCGGCGAGGCGGACGCTGGCTCCCGCGCGGGACAGAACCAGTCGAATCAACTTGCGGTTGGTTTCGCCGTCGTCGACCACCAGGATCGACCGGCCATCCAGCCGGATGCGCTGCGGCGTCGGTTCGGACCGCGCGCTGGTGAGGATGTCGGAGACCGGATGCTCCAGTAGTCGGATACCTTCCAGCGGGCCGGTGGCGATCATGGCCGAGAACGTGCTCCCCTTGCCGACTTCGCTTTGAACCGTGATGCGACCGCCCAGTCCCGCGGCGATGTGTCGGCTGATCGAGAGGCCCAACCCGGTGCCGCCGAAGCGGCGCGTCACCGAACTGTCGGCCTGCGTGAACGGCTTAAAGATCGTTTCACAAACGCCCGCGGGGATGCCGATTCCCGTGTCGATGATGTCCACGGTCAACTCGGCACGATCCACATCCAGCCGGGCCACCGCCTGCACGGCACCCCGTTCGGTGAACTTGATGGCATTGCCCATCAGGTTCAGCAGCAACTGTCGGAAGCGGGCGGGGTCGCTGGTGATTGTTTCGGGGATCGCACCGTACCAGTGATAGTCCAGGGCCAGCCCCTTCTCCTGGGCGCGGACCCGCATGAACGACATCACCTCGGCGATGATCTGATGCGGCGAGAACCGCATCTGTTCGTAATCCATCTGACCCGCCTCGATCTTCGTCAGATCGAGAATGTCGTTGACGAGAGTCAGCAGGTGTTCACCGCTGTGATGGATGGTGTCCAGGAAGTCTTGTCGCTCCGCCTCGTCATTGCGATCACTGTCACAACGAAGCAGGTCGGCGAATCCCAGGATGGCATTGAGCGGCGTGCGGATCTCGTGGCTCATGTTCGCCAGGAAACTGCTCTTCGCCCGGCTGGCGGCCTCGGCCCGTTCCTTGGCCTGCACCAGTTCCGTTTGAATCCGCGTGCGGTGCTCGATCTCCTCCTGCAACAGGAACGTTCGGTCGGCGATGCGACGTTCCAGATCCTGCCGGCCCTGTTCCAATTCCCCGCGGGACAATTGCACCTGTTCGATCATCCGGTTGAACGACCCGAACAGGATTCCCAATTCGTCGCGGGAATCGGTGTGAACGCGGATGGAGTAGTCGTCGCGGGAGGTGATCCTTTGCGCGGCCTCGGCCAGTTGCAGGATCGGTTTGGAGACCGCGTTCTGCATCATCGATCCGAACACGATCGCGATCGCCAGCGCGACGACCATCACCAGCAACGAGACCTTGGAATAGCTGCTGAGTTGCTCCCACAAGTCGCGCATGCTCGATTGCAGATACACGGTCCCCACGCGCGTTCCCTGTTCCATGATCGGCTGGAACACCTCCAGATCCCCCGTCGCCGACGTGTGTACGCCGTCGCTTCGGGAAGGACTCGAAGGCGCGGTGGAATCCGCGGTCGTGGAATACGAGGCGACGCGCCGACCGGTGGCATCGTACAGCGCGGCCTGTTCGATCGACGGTTGGAATTGGAGGGAACCCAGCAGTTCATCGGCCTGGTGCCGCAGTCCCATCGCCACCACGACCGAACTGTTGAAGCTCAGCAGTTCCGCCTGCATTGTTAGTTGCCGCAGCCGTGAGTCCCGCAGCAACCGCAGGTCATTCATCAGAAAGCCGGCGCACGCCAGGACGAGCGCCAGACCGACCGTGACGGTGGACATCAGCATCAGCTTGCTTCGCAGTTGCAGGTTTCGAATCCAGCGCATGTTGGAGAGCTTGATTGCAGGAGAAACTCAGGTCAGATCGCCATACCTCGCGCGGCCCAAAGTGAGACGTTTTCGTTTAACCGCGACGCCAACGGCGTGCGCGCGGACAACGGTTCGCTCCCACCTGCGCGCACGCCGTTGGCGTAGCGGCTAAACGTCTCAGGCGTGGACGAATTGTTTGGTGACGCATCCGGACCGAACGGCGATCGGAACCGGCATCCGTGACCCCACTGTCGCAAAACCTAGCTCGGCGATTTGCCGGAGTGCGGCAGATTCGGTCCACGGGGCGCGCGAATTCGCCGGACTTCGCCGGATGCCGCACGGCTCACGGCGATGGCACGGGGCGGGAATCGCGGCTCAAGAAATGTGGCTGATGGGCTGGCGTGTTGGATGGGCTGGCGCGTTAAACGTGCAGCACTAACCTGGCTATTTCGCGACTGAAGGCGAACGCGCATTCTTCAGCCCGGAGGGCGGCAGATGGTAGCCCACGGCGCGAGCCGTGGGGATAGCGGCACGTGCGATCAGCCCGGAGGGCGACACATCGAAGAACGTGGACGGTTCATCGAAGTATCGCCCTCCGGGCTAATGCAGAATCTGTGCAACTCAACCCACGGCTCGCGCCGTGGGCTACCATCTGCCGCCCTCCGGGCTGAAAAAACAATCACTTCCGCTGTCAGGTTTGCGCTGTCGTTTTAGCAGCCGGTTGAAGAAGTTCGTGGCACAGGCTTCCAGACTGTGAGTTTCCCAATACAACGACAGCTTGGAAGCCTATCCCACGTTGTTACAACAGGCGGCCGCAATGGGGGCTGGTGCCGCCGTGCTCAGACGTGACGCCGTCACTTGGAGTCTGCCAGGTCCATTTGCGTCCGCACGATCTGATCGCGGCGCGAGAAGAAGGCTTCGATGACTTTCGGATCGAAGTGGGCACCGCTTTCACTCCGCAGGATGCCGAAGCACTTGTCGACCGGGTACGAAGGCTTGTACGGACGATGGCTGCTCAGGGCATCGAACACATCCGCGACCGCGGTGATGCGACCTTCCAGCGGAATGTCCTCACCGGCCAGACCGAGTGGATAGCCCGACCCATCCCAGCGTTCGTGATGAGTCAGCGCGATCCGTGCGGCCATCGACAACAACGGGGATCGCGGTGCCGCCAGGATCCGGCTGCCGATCTGCACGTGCTGGCGCAGCTTTTCCCAGTCGCGGTCGCTCATCTGCTCCACGATGTTTCGCCCGAACAGCGTGTGCTTTTGCATCCGCTCGAATTCCTCGGGAGTCAGCGCGCCGGGCTTCAGCAGGATGTCATCCGGAACCCCGATCTTGCCCACGTCGTGCAGTTGTGCGGCCTGCTCAATCATCGTGACTGTGGCGTCATCCATGCCGAGAGCCCCGGCGATGATTCCGGCATAGCGGCCCACGCGTTCGACATGCCGGCCGGTTTGGTCATCGCGGTACTCCACGGCGCGCGCCAGGCAGTGAATGATGTCCATTCGCGAGGATTCGAGTTCGGCCGTGCGCTGCCGCACCGCCTCCTCCAACGCCTGGGCATGGTTGCGCAGTGTGTCGTGATACCGCTTGACCACCAGAACGTTGCGGATCCGCGGCGACAGTTCGCTGGGGTCGATCGGTTTCGTCAGGAAATCCGTGGCCCCCAGATTGAGGACCGACAACTTCGTCGTCCGGTCGCTGGAGGCCGTCAGGATGAGAACCGGCAGGTGCATCAGTTCATCGTGCCTGCGGATCAGCTTCAACACATCCATGCCGCTGACCACGGGCATCATCACGTCGAGGATCACCACATCCGGGCGTTCCTCCAAGATCACGGTGATCGTGCGCGCCGAGTCCGTCAGTCCGATGCAGCGTTTGTATCCCAGCTCGTGGAGGTACTTCT
>JAYTIB010000512.1:0-4414 GCA_043732205.1 Schlesneria sp.
GTCGGCGGAGCGACGGGACTACGGTAGTCCCGTCGCTCCGCCGACGGGACCGAGATCCGACGGATGGCATTGCAAATTCAAAATTGAAGATTGCAAATTGAAAATTGCAAATTGCAAATTGAAAATTGATGACGGGCGGACTCGCCGATGGCTTGCCCACTGTTCGCTCGTTGTGTTCGCGATGAGCGTCATTCAATGGGCCGCCTGGTCCTTCGCGACCTCCTCCGCCTTCGCCCAGGACCGTGTCATCATTCAGCAACCAGGAGGCAGCCGCTTTCCGATCTCGGGGCTCATTGAAGACTACACCGGCCGCGAAGTGATTCTGCAGGTACGAGCGGGCGAAGTGCCACGACGTTATCCCCGGCAGGAAGTGGTCGAAGTTCAGACCGCTTACACCCCGCGCCACGAAAGAGGCCGGCGACTGCTGGCGAACGCGAAGCCGGCCGAAGCCAAGGTCGAACTGACTCTGGCCCTGAAGGAAGAGGATCGAACGTGGGTGCGGCGCGAGATCCTGGCGCAACTGGTCCGGTGTGCCCTGTGGGACGGAAACTATCGCGCGGCCACGCCGTTGTTCCTGTCGATCGTCGAGTCCGATCCCGAGACGCTGCATTACGGCCTGGCTCCGCTGGCCTGGTCCGACGAGCCTGTGGATGCCAACGTGAAACTCGACGCGCGCAGTTGGCTCGCCGACAAATCGATCGAGTCGCAGTTGATCGGTGCGAGCCATCTGTTGTTCGACCGCGAGTTGAACGACCAGGCGGAAGCAACGCTGCGTCGACTGGCCCGTGAATCGAACATCAAGCTGCAGCGGCTGGCTCAGATCCAGCTCTGGCGCATCCGGTCGCTCGGTGGAAACGCGAGCGGAGCTGCGAGCGGAACCGCCAACGTAGCCGCCACGCCGGGCGAGTTGGTTCGTTGGGAAACGGCCATCGACGAACTGCCCGAAGAACTGCGGGTCGGCGGATACTTCGTGTTGGGCCAGACGTTCCGGCGTCAGCAACAACCCGAGCGTGCGGCGGCGGCGCTGTTGTGGTTGCCCCTCGTCTACGATGCCGACCGCTACTTGGCCGCCCGCGCCTGCTTTGATGCCGCCGAGATGGTCGAATCGTTCGGCGACAAGGCTCAGGCGACGAACCTGTACAGTGAAGTGGTCTTCCGTTTCGGCGACACGCCGCCGGGCCGGAAGGCGGAAGTCAAATGGAAGAAACTGCGGGACGACGCTGCGGAGCAGAACCCGGATCGCAAGGAGACGGCTCCCTGAATCGTTTCGCTGACCCCGGACCGGCTTCGTCCTCTTTGAAGTGGTCCGGCATGCGGCACGCCGAAGGAAAGACATCCCGTAGCCACGCTCGCCAGAGCGTGGGATTCGAAGTGTCAGGCCCACGCTCTGGCGAGCGTGGCTACGACGGGGAGACTGTTTCTCCGGAGTTGCTTCAGGAGCACAACGGCTTATGGCTAGAGACAAATCACGGATGTGGCTGTTGATCGCGGCGTTTGTAGCCGTGGTCTGGTGGACGATGCCGATGGGCGCTCGCGCGGCGGCTGGAGATCCCCCGGCCGCGGCGGCGGAACGTCCGCCCGCCCCCACTGTCGACATCAGACAGATGTTCAAGGATGGCGGTGCCATCGGCTACGTGATCGTCGCACTCAGTCTGGTCATGCTGGCGCTGGTCTTCGAACACGTGCTCACGATCCGCCGCGGAACACTCATTCCGCGGGGCATGTCCGAAGATATCCAGCGACTCATCCAAGCCGGCCAGTTCAAGGTCGCCGAAGAGCGCTGCCAAGCCAGTTCCAGTCTGCTGGGATACCTGTTGGGCGCGGGTCTGTCCGAGATCGAACTGGGCTACTCGGCGGTTGAAAAGGCGATGGAAGACGCGGCGGCCGAACAGTCCGCCCGACTGATGCGCAAGATCGAGTACCTGTCGATCATCAGCGTGGTCGCTCCGATGCTGGGGCTGATGGGAACCGTGTGGGGCATGATCCTGGCGTTCATGGAATTCGAGCGCAAGGCCAATCCCCAGGTCAGCGAACTGGCACCCGGCATCTACAAGGCACTCGTCACCACCTTGTTCGGGCTGATCGTGGCGATCCCCGCGATCTCGGCGTTCGGGTTCTTCCGCAACCGCATCGACGAACTGATCGCTCAAACGGCCCTGACGGCCGAGCACGTCTTCGCCGAATACAAGCATTCGATCCTGCTGCGCAAACGCGAGGAACGGCGAGCCCACACTGCGGAAGGAACACCGACCGTCCGCAAGGAACCAAGAAGCCCCTGATCAAATCGGAAGGACAAGGCACCCGCCGCGTCGCGCAAATCCCGCCGCCTCCAACCTCCTGTCACTCTCTTCTCTCTTCTCTCTTCCGCCTTCCGAGTCCCCCATGCGACTTCCCTCACAAAACGTTCAGCGCGGCCTGCAAGTCAACATGACGCCGCTCATCGACGTGGTGTTCCTGCTGATCATCTTCTTCCTGGTCGCCAGCCACTTCATCCGGAACGAACAGTTGGAGCAGGTGGAATTGCCGCTGGCGACGCAGGGAAAGAACGAGGACGAGGCGGCCAGCCGGATCGTGGTCACGGTGGCAACGGACAAGCGCCTGATCCTCGGGGGGCACGAGGCCACTGTTGATGAGATCGAGCGCAAGTTGCAGTTCGTCGCCGAGCAGCACGGGGCGGGCGCGACGGAACTGCGCATCCGCGCCGACCGCAGCGTGCCGTATTCGACTGTTGAACCACTGCTGCTCGCGGCGGCCCGCTCCGGCATCAGCAAGGTCCGGTTCGCCGTGCTCCCGAAATGAACGCGCTGGCCGCGCCGGGTTCTGTTTGGAAAGGTGTCTGGCGAACATGCTGCAGGGCAATCTTGACGGAAGGGCGTTCTCCCCGCTAAACCTCCCTCACTTCCCACCGGCGGCGGCGGGGCACGTAGGGTGCGTGAAGTCTTCGGAACGCACCGGTTGATGACCAACAGCACCGAAAGTGGTGCCTTCCGAAGACTCCAGCGAGGGCTGCGCGTCAGACCAACGAATCGAAGAATCAAGAATTGCAAAGTGATAATTGCAAATTGCAAAATGAAAGACACCGGATCGCTCTTCAATTTGCACTTTGCAATTATCAATTTGCACTTTGCAATCTCTTCACGAACTTGACTCAAAGAGCCCAATCCCGGACTCGAAGACTCCACCGCCAAGCTCGAATGCAAAACATGCACAGCCCCTGCGGCGTGCCAACACCCGCGACCTTCGTCACCGTCTCAGGTCCGAGCGACTTAGACATCCAATAGCATCGACTGTTTCATGGACTCACCGGTTCCAGCATCCGCCTGCGGGCACAGCACAGCGAAAGAGGCATCACGATGACAACTCACGGACTTCGGGAAAAGATCGCGGACAAGAGCGCCATCATCGGCGTCATCGGACTCGGTTATGTCGGCCTGCCGCTGATCCGCGCCTTCACGCGCGCCGGCTTCACGACGATGGGCTTCGACGTCGACCAGTCCAAGGTCGAGAAACTGAAGGCCGGCAAGAGCTACATCAAGCACATCGACAGCGGTGCGATCGCCAAGCTGATCAACGAACGGCAGTTCGAACCGACCGCCGACATGGGCCGGCTGAACGAGGCCGACTGCATCATCATCTGCGTGCCGACGCCCCTGAATGAAAGCCGCGATCCCGATCTGAGCTACATCGAGGGAACCGCCCACTCGATCGCCAAGACGCTGCGCCGCGGTCAACTGGTGGTGCTCGAAAGCACGACCCATCCCACGACCACGCGCGAGAATGTCCTGCCCGTCCTGAACGCGACGGGGCTCGTGGCCGGATCGGACTATTTCCTGGCCTTCAGCCCTGAGCGTGAAGATCCCGGCAATCCGAACTTCGAAGCCTCGACGATCCCCAAGGTGGTCGGCGGCTACGATGCGACCAGCGCAGATCTGGCCTGTGCGATGTACGGTCACGCCGTGGTCAAGGTTGTGCGCGTGTCGACGATGGAAGTCGCCGAAGCCTGCAAGATTTTGGAGAACACCTACCGCGCGGTGAACATCGCGCTGGTCAACGAACTGAAGATGCTCTACGACAAGATGGGCATCGACGTCTGGGAGGTGATCGACGCCGCCAAGACCAAGCCGTTCGGGTTCCAGGCGTTCTATCCCGGCCCCGGCCTGGGCGGACACTGCATTCCGATCGACCCGTTCTACCTGACCTGGCTGGCCCGCAAGTGGGGCGAGCAGACGCGGTTCATCGAACTGGCGGGCGAGATCAACACGCACATGCCGCACTACGTGGTCAATCAACTCGCCGCGATCCTCAACGACGAAGGGAAGCCGATCAAGGGGAGCAAAGTCTGCATCCTGGGCGCCGCCTACAAGAAGGACGTGGACGACCCGCGCGAAAGCCCGTCGTTCGAACTGATGAAGCT
>JAYTIB010000513.1:0-1590 GCA_043732205.1 Schlesneria sp.
AGTTCAATGGCGGTCCGCCACAAGATGTCGCGTTGGCTTTAGCCGACGCGGTACGACATCTGGCGTGGGTTGAAACCCACGCCACAAAAACTCACAAGCTCGGAGGTTTCGGCACTGCTGCCTGCGAAACCCCGGAACCGTCGTTTGAGGCGGTTCGTGTCAGCCCAACCCCGCCACCCGTCAAAGTATTCACCGGCTTCTGACGACGTTGCCGAAATTTCCGGGTATCGTCTCGGACACTTGACGACAATTAAAGACGCCCAAAAATACCGGGGCGTTCCGATCGACGTTGTCCAGAACCGGTGACAGAAAGTCTGCTCCATGTGGCGTTGGGCCGTGGCCGCCGTTATCGCGGTCTCCATCTTGCTGCTGGTCGTGTCGCTGATCCGACACCGCCGGCATCGCCGGCGCACGCTGTCGGAACTGGCGGCCCAACGCGCCGAATGCGCTCCGCGGCACGCTGTCGCAATTCAGTCTGCGGCCGATCGCCATGCCTTGGCCAATGAATTCGCACGCGAAAACATCGTTCGGATCGACGGTTTCCTCAGCCCCGATGGCCTGCAATCGCTGCGACGGGAAGCCGAGAACAGCGTGGACCAGATGACGCCCAGCTTCATCCCCACGCACAAGAAGGGACGAACGCTGTCGTACGAGAAGATTCATCACCATGCGCCCGGTTGCCTGGGCTTCTATCATTCGCCACAGGTCCAGGAATGGGTCTCGACCATTGTCGGGATGCCGGTGTTCCCCACGCCCGACGGCGATCAGAGTTCGCTGTCGGTGCTGTGCTACAAGGAGAAGGGCGATCACATCAACTGGCACTACGACCACAACTTTTACCGTGGCCGCCATTTCACCGTGCTGCTGTCGGTCGCCAACGAAGCCGCCGCGGGCGGGCTGTCGCAAAGCACCCTGATGCGCAAGCGGCGCGGAGGCACCGAGCAATCATTCAACACATCGGCCAACACATTGGTGGTGTTTGAAGGAGCCCGCGTGCTGCACCGGGCGAGTCCCACCGCCGAAGGGGATCTGCGGATCATGCTCAGCATGACCTACTGCGCTGACCCGCGCACCAACTGGCTGAAGGAATTCGCCCGGCGCATCAAGGACACGGCGTTCTATGGGATTCGGGCGCTGTGGGATTGAGAAGTGCGGAGGGCCAAGGGCTGAGGGCTAAGGGACGGAAATCTCGGAGCGGGCTGTTTTTTCCGTCCCTTGGCCCTCCGCCCTTGCCCCTCAGCCCTGTCGTCCCTCGCCCGTCGGACGGCGTCTGGCTAGAATCTGCCGGCCCGCGCGTGTCACGCTTCGATCATTCCTGAAATCCAACCGTCAACCATCCCATGTCCCGTGATGCCATTTTCGAAGCGAGCGTCGATTTCTTCCTGACGCCCATCCGGCCGTTCCTCGAAGATGACACCGTCACCGAAATCATGGTCAACGGTTTCAACGAGATCTACATCGAACGCCGCGGACGGTTGGAACGGACCGACGCCGCGTTCCCCAGTCACGACGCACTGCTCTCGGCGATCCACAACGTCGCCCAGTTCGTGAACCGTGAAATCGACGAGGATCGTCCGATCATGGATGCGC
>JAYTIB010000514.1:0-1588 GCA_043732205.1 Schlesneria sp.
TTCGAGTAGACCGCGTTTCGCAGATGCGGCAGGTACAGGCCGCCGAACGCTCCGTGCCAGTACGGGCAGTTGCATTGCGCCCGATACAGTTCACGCCGCGCGTCGTCGATCAGCGCCGCGGTGTGATCATCGCAATCGGCATTGGAAGCCTCGTCGACGCGCCGGCTGACCTGCAACATTCGCGAGTACATTTCATTGGCTTCGGGATACTTGACCAGGAAGTTGCGCCAGAATCCGGCGCGCAGGAACTGCTTCACCCGGTGCCAGTCGTGGCGCTGCTCCTGTTCGCGCACCAATTGACGAAAGTCCCCCTGTCTGTCGGAGGGCAGTGCCCATTCCGTCATCTCGCGGTAACTGGCATCCGGCAGATAGACGCGCCCCGCCGGTGAAACGTGATCGACGGTCTCGGCCATCGTCGTGACCTGCAGCCAGTCGCGGTTGTCACGCAGCGCTGAGAAGAACCGGCGCAACCAGCCGTCGCGAAAAACCAGATCCTTCGAACCGGGCCAGACGCCGAACTTCTCGCCGTCGTCACCGAAGACCAGCACGGCGTTCGGAAACCGGTCGGCGATCTCACGGCAGTAGTTGATCGTCTCCTGCGGATCGCGATAGGGGATCAGATACCGCAGCCGTTCGCCCCCCGCGAAGACCTTCAACAGCCGGCCATCCTCTTCGGTCAGTTGATAGCCGTGCAGTTCGTCCTCGCGCAGACCGGCGTTGCGGAAGTGCGAGTCGTCCAGCAGCGTGTATTCCATTCCCGCTTCGGCGATGTCGCCGGCGAACGTCTGTTCCCAGACACGCTCGGGAACCCACATGCCGCGCACCTGCGTCTGAAACAATTGCTCCAGATGCTGCTTGTACGCGCGGATTTGGCCCAGGCGATCGCGGCGCGGAATGCACGACAGGATCGATTCATAGAACGGTCCCCCCAGCAGTTCCAATTGGCCGCGCTGAACGAGTGACCGGACGCGATTGATGTATTCGGGATGCGCGTCCGTCAGCCATTCCAACAGGCTGCCTGAGATGTGCAGCACCACCGGCAATTCGGGAAACTCATCGAGCACATCGAGGAACGGCGCGTAGCTGTCGCGATACGCCCCCTCGAAGACGCCGTCGAAATTTCCGATCGGTTGATGATTGTGAAGGGTCAATACGAGTCGAACTCGGGCAGCCATGCCAGGACATCCTTTCCCGAATGGCGGAGCGTCGCGCACTGTCGAGAGATCAAATCACGGGTGGGTCAATTGGAGTGACAGCCAACAGGGCCGTTCCAGTCCGCACAATCGTCATTTTGACCACCGTCCTGCACCGAATCTGCGGCAGCCGTCGCAGCCGATGCCAGACAGTCAAGCTGGGTGAACTTTGCTGTTTGTCATCGTTCGATTGGATTTTTCATGCCAACCACGGAAAACACGGAAGCTCACGGAAAGAATCAGAGAAGGAGAGCGTTGTCGTGTTGCAGCCCGATTACTGAGCGGGTCGCGACGATACCGCTCGCAGGCATGAATGAGATGTTTTCGTTTAACCGCGTGGGCATCGCCCCGCGCGTTTTGAACGTGAATCACCGCTCACGCGCGGGGCGATGCCC
>JAYTIB010000515.1:0-1588 GCA_043732205.1 Schlesneria sp.
ACCGCGCATGACATACACTTTGGCTCCGGTCAATTCCTGCAGGGCCGCGTGCCCGGCGACATGATCGGAGTGCGCATGGCTTTCGAGCAGGATCTTCACGTCGGTCAGCTTGAAACCGAGTGATTCGATCGACGCTCGGATCAACGGAACCGTTTCTTCAAAGCCGGTGTTGATGACAATGTGCCCCTCGGGCGTTTCAATCAGGTAACTCGCCAGCCCCTTCGAGCCGACGTAATACGTGTTTCCGGCGATGCGGTGCGCCGGAAATGCGTCGTCGGCACTCACGGCAGGCGACAGGCAAGTCGCAATCAATGCCAAGACGGCGGTGAATCGATTCATCATTCTGCAATCCCCAAAGACTTGAACCGGAGGTAACAACCGGGTCAAAACAGATGAATGACGTGTCCGACAAAAGTCGGACGTGAATCTGGACATTCGGGAGTTCTGGCGCTATGTTCTCGCCGCAGTCGATTCTTGGGCGATGGAGCGCGGTCATGCGGCATTTTGTGGATCCTCGGCAACAGTTGTTGATCAGTCCCTTTCAGGGGCTGTTCTCGGACGGGGCCATCAAGCGTCTGGAGACGGGTTGGCAAGGAGTCTTCCGTCACCTTCTTCTGGAACTGATGCCGGTCTCCGAACTGGGCAGGCATTTCGACGAACAGATGGGGGCACCGACCAAAGAGTTGTATTCGATGGCCGGTCTGGTGTTTGTGTCGGATTTCTTCGGTTGGACGGTGGAGCAGGCGCTCGACGCGTACCTGTTCCACAACGACGTGCAATATGCCCTGAACGTCGAGCCGGGCCAGTCGTTGTGTACGCGGACGATTGAGCGGTATCAGCGCCTGTTTCGGGAAGACGAACTGGCGGCCGACGTTCTGCAGAAGGTCACGCTGCGGCTGGCGGATGTGCTCGACCTGAACGTTTCCCGGCAACGGCTGGATTCGACGCATGTGTTCAGCCACATGGCCTCTTTTGGCCGCACGCGCCTGATGGCGGTGACCATCAAGCGGTTTCTGAAGCCGGTTCGCCAGCAGATTCCCGAGGCGTACTCGTCGCTGCCCGCCGAACTGCGGGAACGCTACGAACCGGTCGAATCGCAGTTGTTTGCCAAGGCCAAGGATCCCGAGTCTCGGGCGAAGAGTCGGCAACAGGTGGCCGAAGACTTGTTGTTTGTGATCGAGCATTTCGCGGACAGGCCGTCTTGCCGGGGATACCGGACGCTGCTGCGTCTGTTCGCCGAGCAATGCGAAATCGTCGGTGACAAAGTGGTCGTTCGGAAGAAGACGGGGGGCGATTGTCTGCAGAACCCCGCGGACCCGGATGCCACCTACGACGGCCACAAGGGACAGGGTTATCAGGTCCAACTGACGGAAACCTGCGGCGAAGAGAACGAGGTGCAACTGATCACGGCGGCTCTGCCGCAGACGGCCTGTGAGCGGGATGAGAGCTCGGTCGTGCCGATGCTGGCTCAATTGGAACAGTCGCAACTGCTGCCGGACGAAATGACCGCCGACGGACAGTACGGCAGCGACGGGAATTACCAGGCGGCGGCCGCGCTGGGGGTGGAATTGATCGCTCCGGTCGCCGG
>JAYTIB010000516.1:0-4407 GCA_043732205.1 Schlesneria sp.
ACCGAGAAGGCTGTCACGCAGAAGTCGCCAATCTGGACCGGCCGGCCTGCGTGGATCTCCCGGTGTCGCTCTTGTGGAAGGGCTGGCTGTCCGGCGAACTTCGATCCCGCGAGCATCATTTTGCTTGTTCCGACGCTGGCGTAAATTGGGATCTCTACCGGGGAATGTCGGAGCAACCCCGTGTGATCCTCCTGGGCGTGAGAGAGCAGGATGGCGTCTGGCTTGGAGGCCGTCTCATCAAACAGCCCCGGCACGTTGGGAAGGATTCCTGCCTTTCGGAGATCCTCAGACGACTGTCGTCTCAGGGCGGCCGAATCGTGAGGCTCCTGGTCTTCATTGAACAATTGAACAAGGGCATCCTCACGTTGAGGATGATCCGGCCGTGCCATTCGTTCCTGACACCTTTGTCTTACTGCACCTTTGTCTTACTCCGGCTTTGCGGGGAGAGGGAGAGGGTGAGGGGTCTTCTGCAACGCTGTGACCTCGACTTGAACCATGGCGGAATCTGTGGCAGGGTTGAATGAGCCGTTCCGGGAGACGGCTGAGCGGTCTGGGAGCCTGCCGGAGCCGTTCGTCGGCACCTCGGAACCGATCGCGGGCACGCCAGCTCCGTTCGCGGGCTTGCCGGAACGGACCGCTGGCACGCCTGACCCGTTCGCGTGTACGCCGGAACGGTTCGCGTGTACGCCGGATTCGTTCAGGGGTACGCCGGAACGGATCACTGGCTTGCCGGAGGCGTTCGCGGGTACGTCGGAACGATTTGCTGGCACGCCGGATTCGTTCCGGCGTGCGGCGGAAACGGGCGGGATTTCGCCTAACCCCTTGAAATGTCACCGATTACCGCCATAACCCGCATCCAGTCGTCGGGCGACCGCCGGGGTGGCCGAGACGGCACTCCCAGTTTCCTTTCCGAAAGGTCTGTTCATGGCAAAGCAAGATTACATCCCCAAGCCGGACGGCGATCTGATCGCGTGGCATGACAACTTCAAGACGCAAGTCGTCGCTGTCGCGGCGACGTTTGGGTTGGCGACGGCGGAGACCGATGCCGTCACCGCCGCGAACACCGATCTGCACGCGGAATTCAACGCCTCACAGTCGGCGAAGGCGATGGCTCAGGCCAGGAACACGGAGAAGTCGGACGCATTCACCGCCGGAGTCACCAGCGCGCGGGCGCTGGCCAACCGGATCAAGACGCATCCCGCCTACACCACAGCGTTCGGTCAGCAATTGGGGATCATCGGCGCGGAAGACACCACGGACCTGACGCAGCAGCAGCCGACCCTCAAGGCGCAGGCGGTGACGCCGGGTTCCGCGACGATCGGCTTCAACAAGAGCGTCTCCAGCGGCGTGCGCCTCCTGTCCAAACGGGGAGCCGAAGCCGCGTTCTCGTTCCTCGCCATCGACACCGCCTCGCCGTACATCGACACCCGCCCCAATCTGGTCGCCGGCGGTCCCGAATCGCGCCAGTACCAGGCGCAGTATCTCAACGGCGATGACCCGGTGGGAAACCTCAGCGACATCGTGAACATCACCGTGCCGGGTTGAGGCCCTGAACTGGGCTGGATTATCCAGAGCACTTCGCGGGAAACCCGGCTGACTGACAACCAAGTGCCACTGGCCACCGCTTGGGATCGCCAGTGTTGGCGAGTCATTGCGGGACACGCTCAATGAGACAACATTTCTTCGACGGATCGCATGCACAAACACTGGCGAGGATCTTTCCTCGCCAGTGCTATTTGAAAAACACTGGCAGTTCCAATCAGCCGCCAGTGGCTCCCGGCGAAGAACCCACCCCATGACAGCCGTGTGATGTGGACACGGGAACTTCTGCGACAGCTCTTGCCGCCCGGTTGGCACTGTCGCCGCCAATGTTCGCTCGAGACGACGGACAGCGTGCCGGAACCGGACGTGTGCGCGGTGCGCGGCGACATTTTGGACTCTGAAGAGCGACATCCCACGCGCGACGATGTCGCGTTGGTGGTGGAAGTTTCGGACTCGACACTGGCCAGAGACCGGCTCAAACGCCGCGTCTACGCACGAGCGGGCATTCCCACCGACTGGATCGTGAAATTGGTCGATTCCCAGTTGGAAGTCTTCACCAATCCCCGCGACACCGGCCGCGCGGCCGACTACTCAAGTGAGGCGATACTCACTCGAACGGATGTCGTCACGTGGTCGCTTCCCCACCACGTTCCACTCGAAATCGCCGTCGCCGATTTGGTGCGCTAAGGCGGGGTGGCGCGACTTGACCCGCCAGCCACGTTGGACGTGGCACGCCTCAACTTCAAAAGCGGCCCGAGCCGGGGACCGCAGGCGCAAGAAACGGTTACTCGCCGCCATCAGACAGCACTTGGCGGTACAGAGCCGGTGCCACGAAGAAGCCCGTTTGCATCAACTCGATTAGGACGGGCTGGAGAGCAGTCAACAGTCCCTTGCGTTTGGCTGCGAGCAAAATGCCGAGCGTCCCGATGACGGGTATTCCCAGAATGATCGCCAGCCGACGGGCAGGACGATCGTCCAAGATCAACCATGGCGGATTGGTTTCGAGAGCCAAGCTGATGGCTTCGCTTTCGCCGGGACCGAGGCCAGCACTCAAAATGTGCGGACCAAGTGGCTGTGTGAGTTCGATCTCATGAATCCACTGCGGCAGCGGCGCGGCAGACACGGTCTCACCGATCACGGCGGGCGGAACGGCGATCTCGCCGAATCATTCAAACAGGAACTCGAGATGATGAAGTTCCGCGAGGGCGATGATCGGGCTGGAATTGCTCACGACGCGCGCGGCCATCACAGCGTCTCCGCGTTGTGGCGTTCGCTCTCCCACTCAGCCTCGGTCATGTCGAAGAACGGAATTCCCAGTTGCGAGGCATGGCGGATGAATTCCGCGCGGCCCAGTCCAAACCACTCGGCCGCCTTGCCGCTCGAAATGACGCCGCGACGATACAGCTCCAGCACGACAAGTTCTGGAACCAACTCGCGAAGCGGTCGGTCGAGCGAATGGAGCACGGTCACAAGTTCATCATTCAATTCGATGGTTTGCTGGCTCATGAAATAACTCCGGATGAGTCGGGTACTGACGTTCTTGGGAACACCGCAAGCAAGTCGGACGTTTCAGCGAAGGGTGGCCCAAATTGATCCGCCAGCAACATTTGACGTGCCACTTCGGAGTCCTCGGAGAAGCAGTGTCGGTGGGGGGATGACCTTGCGAAGAACACGGCTTCTCCGAGGACTCCGAAGCAGTGGCACGACTCAACTTCAAAAGCGACCCGAGCCGGGCCACCCTGCCCACCCAGCCGGGTTACTCGTTTTTCTTCAGAAGCAGCTTGGCCTGCTGTGCGGACGGAGTGTCTGGATATTTATCGACAATCTCCTGCAAACGTTTGCGGCCAGCGACTTTATTCGTCTCAAGTAGTGGTTTTGCCAATTTCAACTTTGATGCCGCATTTTCCTCGTCGGTCTTTGGTGTTTTTGCAGCGTTTTTTGCTGCTAGCGCTGCTGCCGCTTCCTTTTGTTTCTCCTCTCGCTTGGCCCGCTCTTCCTCTTCTTTAGCAACCTTTTTCTTTTGCTCCTCTTCTTTGGCCGCCTTCACCACCCAAGGTAGCCACTTTTCAGAAGCAATGTCGAAAAACTGGAAATCTATAACCTCGAACATATTCCATTGCTTATCGCTTTGAAATTTTGTTGGGACAAGCATAACTTCTGCTCGCACAAGTTTTTTTCTCTTTTGTTCATTCGCTTTTGTTATTATTTCCAATGAGTCCGTTCGTAAAGACTTTGCAAAATAAAAATGCGCATCATCGCCGTATTGGTCCCCAAAAATTTCGCCAATCTCTCGAAACTTGAGCGAATAGTGGCTGTCTTGGGCCTCGCCGTAGGCATAATTGTAGTAATCGCTGATCTCAACGGTGCCACACAGTATAACACTCTTGCCTACCGCCTTTTCAGGGGTTGCCTTAATTCGTACAAGAGACGTTTCGTCGTCTTTATGAGGCACTTTCTTTTTACGAATATCGTCCTGCGAATAAGAAACACAAACACACAGCATAATCGGTATGCATGCACATAATAATTGTCGCATAATTATTCCATTAGTTCATTTCACCGGCGGGGTGGCCCGGCTTCTTCTGGACCCCACAACAACGGGGGGACGTGCCACGGGCGGGTGGCCCGCGTTGATTACGTCGGGATGACTGCGGAATTCTACTTCGCCGTCGCCCCTTCCGCGATGCAATGGAGGTGCATTCTCGAACAGAGAAAAGTGCGACGGGTGCCACTGGCGGCGGGCGGGGTGGCCCGGCTTCTTCTGGACCCCACAACCAAGGGTGGGCGTGCCACGGCTGCGGAGTCCTCGGAGAAGCCGTGCCGGTGGGGGATGATCTCGCGAAGAACACGGCTTCTCCGAGGACT
>JAYTIB010000517.1:0-1587 GCA_043732205.1 Schlesneria sp.
CGATTGCCGGAAGCCGCCAGCCGTTATGACAACCTCTTCAATTTCGACACCCGCCCCGTCCCGACCCACTCGGCCACGAAGATGCTGCCGTCGGCCGCGAAGCAGGCGTCGTGCGGATGCACGAATTTGCCGTCGATCCACTTCGACTTGTCGCCGCGAATCTGGCCGCCGTCCTTCGCCGTAATCCGCTCCACGTCCGTGCCCAACCGAGCGACGACTTCGTTCTTCTCGTTCATCAACGTGACGCGAGCGTGCAGTTCCGGAATGCAGAGCAGGTTCTTCCACGTCTCGGCATTGGCGGGCAGGCCGAAGCCTTTGATCGTTTCCAGGTACTTCCCCTCCATCGTGAAGTACTGCAACGTGTGATGAGCACGATCGCAGACGACGATCGACGGCGTCCGGCCTTCGCGTTTGTCGACCCACACGCCATGTGGCGTCCGAAACTTTCCTTCGCCGTCGCCCACTCCGCCGAAGCAACTGATCCACTTGGCGTCTTTGTTGTAGCGGTGGCAGTAGGACGCTCCGTAGCCGTCGATCAGCAGGAACCCGCCGTCATCGAGGAACGCGAAGTTTGTCGGCAAGAAGCGATTCGGTCCCCAGACCTTGTCCCGCTCCGGCCGATCTTCCGGCCGAGTGTTCTCGCCCGGCGCGTACACACCCGACTCCATCGGAGCATACTGCTGCCAGAGGATTCCCCCTTTGAGATCCATCTTGGCGAACGTCTTCAGATGCTGGTACGCGCAGACGTAGAGAAACTCTTCGCTCCCCTCTTGGCGAATCTCGATGCCGTGGCCGCCCCCTTGAAACTGAGCGCCGAACGCTCGAATGAATTTCCCTTCCGAGTCGAACACGAAGATCGACGGGTGATCCTTCAGATCAGCTCGCCCTTCGTGGATGACATAGAGGTTGCCCGACTTATCGACCGCGACGTTGTGCGTGATCTGCCACGAGTATTTCTCCGGAAGCTGCGGCCACTCGTGCTGCACTTCAAACTGATGCTCTCCCTCGCCGACGATCAATGGCTTATCGACTTTGCTGGCGGTGATGACCGCGGGAGCAGCGACGATCGCGGCGGTGCTCGCAGCGGTGGTGGTCAGAAACTGACGGCGTGAAATGGGCATGAGCGGCTCCTTGGATGAAGTGCCTGAACGGTGAAGAGATTTCCGCAGAACTCGGACTGTTCTACTTCGAGTCATTCGGTTCCGAAAGCAAGTCGCTGACCGGCCACGCGGCTGGCTAGTTTTTCCAACGTAGACAATATGGAAGGACCAGTCGCTCACGGCTGTGTGGGTTATGTTGAGCGGGACGTTTTGAGAGTTCCGATTCACACAAAGCCACAAACGGGAGGACTGGTCCGATGAGTAAGCTACGGTTCGTTGGTTTGGACGTCCATAAGGACACGATCGTTGTTGCCGTTGCGGAAGAAGGTCAGAGCGAAGCGGTCGCCCTGGGGATCTATCCGCATGATGTGGCTAAGGAACGGGTCCGCAATAACTTCCCGATGTGGCTGCGTGTCACTCGGAAAATCAGCCGGAACGCGCTAGCGTCCGGTTCGGAATGTCGATCGACTCTCGAACCGGACGCTAG
>JAYTIB010000518.1:0-1586 GCA_043732205.1 Schlesneria sp.
AGTGAAGCTGCGCAGCGGCGGAGATCCCGTGCTGTACTTGTCGAACCCGCCCGGCATCGATGCGAACCTCCGGCGCGACATGCTCGACGACCAGGCGGCGCTCAACCGCATCCAGCTTGAACGGGTCGGCGATCCCGAGATCGAAACGCGCATCGCGCAGTACGAACTGGCGTTCCGCATGCAGACCTCGGTCCCCGAACTGGCCGACGTCTCCAGCGAAACGGCCGCGACGTTTGATCTGTACGGCCCCGATTCCCGCAAGCCGGGAACGTTCGCCGCCAACTGTCTGCTCGCGCGGCGACTGGCCGAACGGGGCGTCCGGTTCATTCAACTGTTTCACATGGGCTGGGACCAGCACACGAATCTGCCCGCCCAAATCCCCAACCAGGCCCGCGACATCGACCAGCCCTGCGCCGCGTTGATCCGCGATCTGAAACAGCGCGGCCTGCTGGAAGACACGCTGATCGTCTGGAGCGGCGAATTCGGTCGCACGGTCTACTGCCAGGGAAACCTCACCCCGACCAACTACGGCCGCGATCACCATCCGCGCTGCTTCACCATCTGGATGGCCGGCGGCGGCATCAAGCCCGGCCTGACGCACGGCGAGACCGACGACTACAGTTACAACATCGTCCGCGATCCGGTCCACGTCCACGACCTGAACGCGACAATCCTGCACTGCCTGGGGATCGACCATCACCAACTGACGTACAAGTTCCAGGGCCGGCACTATCGCCTGACGGACGTCCACGGCGAGATCATCCGGCCGGTACTGTCGTGAATCTCGTGGCGCACGCGGCTCGCATGTGTCATGCACAACTCTCGCAGCCAAGAATGAGACGATTCAACGTATAGCCCCAACGCCAACGGCGTGGGAGCGGACGCGGGCGAACCGTTGATCGCGCGCATGCCGTTGGCGTAGCGGCTAAACGTCGCACATCAGGTGATGTGTGCCACGAGTGAGTTGACCACCCGGCACGGGTATCATGAACGTCGCACGGTCCCGCTTTCCGATGCGACTTCATTTGACAGCAAATGCCGACGGGCAGGAGTGCCCGTCCCACGATAAGAGACCAGTCGGTTCGGCCCGACTTGATCGACACTGAGGACCAGCGCATGCCTTCGCGAGTTGACACGAAACAGCCCCGGTCAGTCCATCGGCTCAATCTCATCGTTCCCCTCTGTCTGCTCACCGTGACTCTGCTGCACGGCCGGGTCGACGCCGACGACGCCATCAACTTCAACCGCGACATCCGCCCGATCCTGTCGGACCGCTGCTTCGCCTGTCACGGTCCGGACAAGAACGCCCGCAAGGCGGACTTGCGGTTGGACCAGCGTCAGGTCGCCGTCGATGTCGGGGCCATCGCGCCCGGCGACGTGAGCAAAAGCAAGTTGGTCGAGCGGATCTTCTCGACCGATCCCGACGTGATGATGCCGCCGCCGAAGCACAACAAGCCGCTGACCGCGTCGCAGACAGAGTTGCTCAAACGCTGGATCGCCGCCGGGGCCGAGTATCAACCGCATTGGGCTTTTATCCCGGTTCCCAAGCAAGTTGCGGTGCCATTGCCGAGCGACGCTGCGCACTG
>JAYTIB010000519.1:0-4399 GCA_043732205.1 Schlesneria sp.
GGCGGAGCGACGGGACTACAGTAGTCCCGTCGCTCCGCCGACGGGACGGCTCGGAACAACCGGCCACTCACCACCGCGCGCGGTCTAAACTTGAACCTCCAACCGGCCGTCGCGCAGCTCGCAATGCCTGGGAAAGCGGTCGGCCAGGTCGGTGCTGTGCGTCACGCAGACCAACAGCGTGTTGAATTCGCGATTCAGGTCGAGCAGCAGGGAACCGACGCTCTCGGCCGTCGTCCGGTCCAGATTGCCCGTCGGTTCGTCGGCCAGCAACAGCGTGGGCTGATTGATCAGCGCGCGACAAACGGCGACGCGCTGCCGTTCGCCCCCCGACAGTTGGGCGGGACGATGGGCGATCCGGTGTGCGAGGCCCACGCGATTCAACAAGTCTCTGGCACGTGTCTCGGTGGCCGCGGTGGCCCCCTGTCCGGGCAGCGTGGGGATCAGCACGTTTTCGAGAACCGTGCATTGGGGCAGCAGGTGGTGATCCTGAAAGATGAAGCCGATCTGTCGATTGCGGAACTCGGCCTGCTGAGTCTCGTTCAACGCGAAGGGATCGTTTCCATCGAGCGCGATGCCGCCCGATGTGGGGGCATCGAGCGCGCCGAGAATGTAGAGCAGCGTGCTCTTGCCGCTGCCGGAGGGACCGGTGATCGCCAGGGCCTCGCCCCGTTGCATGGACAGATCGAGGCCGCGCAGGATCGACAGCGTTCCGTCGGCGGTCGCGTAGTCCTTGTTCAGTTGCCGAACTTCCAGCGTGGGCATCGAAGGCTCCGAAGTTGTAGTCCTTGTTGCCGGACAGGCGCGTCAGGAACGGGGATGCAAAAACTTCCCGAGGTCATCTTGTTGAATCAGCCGGAACGCGCTAGCGTCCGGTTCTTCACTTCAGGGACTAACCGGACGCTAGCGCGTTCCGGCTGATGGCAAAACAGAGTTCGTTCGGACGGATTGGAAATCCGTCCTACAAGTCGCGCGGGCAGCTTCGCTTTCGGACCGCGGGCGAAGTGGGCAGAATACCCGCCCGTTGCGAACTCGTTCCACTCACCGCCGCATGATAAGGACGCCACTCATGGTTCACAATTTGACGGACAACATGGTTTCACGTCGTGATGCTCTGCGAATCAGTGCCGCGACGGCTGCCGCACTGCTGGTCGGTCGCCCGGCCGCACAAGCCGCCGTCCCGGCGCAGCGAAACGGTAAGTCACACATGAAGCTCAGTCTGGCGGCGTATTCGTTCAACCGTACGCTCCCCAAGAGTTGGACTCCGGATCAACTGCCGGATGCGAAGTTCACGCTGGAGAAATTCATCGACTTCTGTGCCGAACAGGATCTGGATGGCTGCGAACTGACCGCCTACTACTTCCCGAAGGAGATCACGAACGAATACCTGATGAGCCTGAAGGAACGGAGCTTTCGCCTGGGGTTGGACATCTCGGGGACGGCGATCGGGAACGACTTCTGTCTGCCCGAAGGTGAGGCCCGCGAACGCAACTTGAAGATGTGTCGAGACTGGATCGATCACTCCGCCGCACTGGGGGCTCCGGCGATCCGCATCTTCGCGGGGACCGTCCCGAAGGGCGAAAGCGAAGAGGCGGCCCGCGAACGCTGCATCGCCGGCATCAACCAATCGCTGGACTACGCCGCGACCAAGGGAGTCTGTCTGGCCCTGGAAAACCACGGCGGCATCACGGCGACCCCGGCTCAAATGCTGAAGATCATCGAAGCGGTGAAGCCGTCACCCTGGTTCGGCGTCAACTTCGATGGCGGCAACTTCAGCACCGAGGATCCGTATGCGGACTTGGCGAAGATCGCGCCGTACACGATCAACGCCCAGATCAAAGTCGAAATGACCCCCAACGGAAAGAAGGAACCGGCCGACCTGGGCCGCGTGGTGAAGATCCTGAAGGACGCCAACTATCGCGGGTTCCTGGTCCTCGAATACGAGGCCCAAGAGGATCCGCTGGAAGCGGTGCCGGGATACCTGAAAAAGTTGCGTGAGTTGATCTCGGCTTGAAAGTCTGTTCGATAGGGAGGGCGAGGCTCCTGCCGAGCCGAGTCAGTGATGGTGCGTCCATCTTGACTGCCGGTCGGAAGGAGCCACGGACAGTCGGCACGAAATGATCGACCCGTAGGACGTATTTTCAATCCGTCCGGCGTTGACGGACGGATTGGAAATCCGTCCTACGCCACTGGTCGCTGATTCCCAGCGGACTGCCTCGCCTCCTGACAACCACCATTGCGGTCAGCCGCTGAGTGCCAACGTGCCGAAACAACCGTCATCACAGAAATCGATCTCGCTCCGCGACATTGCCGGCACGGCGGCCGTGCAACAGGAATCGCTGTTGTTCGTGCTGGTCAGCGCGCTGGACGTGTTCATGACCTACATCCTGCTCTCCCAGAGTGGCAGCGTGATGTTCGTGGAGTCCAATCCGGTCGCGCGGTACTTCATCGCCGGATGGGGGCCGAAGGGGATGATCTACTTCAAGTTTGCGATGGTCGCGTTCGTCTGCGTGCTCGCACAAGTCATCGCGCGGCGCAAACCCCGCGTTGCGCGGTGGCTGCTGCTGGGGGCAACCGGCGTGGTGTCCCTGGTGGTCGTGTACAGCCTGAGACTGCTGCTGATGCACAGCAACATGGCCGGGATCGAACAGTCGCTTTGATTACGGGCTGTGGGGAGTCGAACACCAACCCGAAGCGTCAGTTGTGAAGTTACGCCCTTTGGGATTTCAGCCCCGAAGGGGCGGCACTATTCATTCGATGAACATAGGGCCGCCCCTTCAGGGCTCCACAATCTGTGACGGTCGCTACCCAGGGCGGCGCTCCCGATGGTCGCTTGCCCTGGGCTGACTTAGGGCTGCCCCGTTGGGGCGTAAATCCAAAACAACGCAACTTCAAAAAGCGTCAGCGAGGGCAGCGGGGATTCCCGGGTGGAAACTCCGCTGCCCTCGCTGACGCTTCGGGTTACTTTTGACACCGCCTCTCAGCCCACGACCGACGCCTTTTCGGCGAAGCGTTCGATGGCCCGTTCACGTTCGGCGTGGGTCAGCGCGTGGACCTTTCGCAGCAGTGTTTCCTGTGCGGTGGTCAGTGTCATGTTCCGGCGTTCCAAGGCGGCGCGTGCCGTCGCCAGCCCCTTTTCCAGCGGCAGGCCCTCGATCAACTCGCCGTGCCAGATCCGCGAGAAGGATGGGACGTGCTTGGGAAGCAGTTCGCCGTCGGGCAGGATCAGGCACATCACCCCCACGGACGATCCGGTGTTGAACAGGCTGCCGATCGCCGTCTTGGTGTGATCGCCAATGAAGCAGCCGACTTTCATTTCGCCCGAATCGATCGAGTGGCCGGAGAGCGGAACCCGCACCGCCGAGTAATCGTTCTTCAGATCGCTGTTCGTCGTGAGAGCCCCGAGATTCACCCACGGACAGACATAGCTGTGTCCCAGGAATCCGTCGTGGTACTTGTTCACGTAGCCGTGCAGGATCGCCCCTTCAATCTCGCCACCGACGCGGCAGACCGGACCGATGCTGGTCCCTGCGCGGACGTTGGCGCGGAACAACTGCGACTTCGCCCCGACGTGGCACGGACCCTCCAACCGGGTGAACGCTTGGATCATCGCTCCCGCTTCGATCGAGACGGGCCCCTTGCGCGCGTCGATGACGACGAACGGATCGATGCTGGCGGTCGGATCGACAAACACATTCTGAGACGGACCCAGGATGGCCACCTGCGGCCCCTGTTCATCCGCCTGCGACAGGCCGAAGTCACGCGCGGCGAAGTCGGCCCGCAACTGTTGCGGGTTGTGGTTGACCAAGTCCCACGGGTAGCAGGCCAGTTTGCCGGGCGCGGTCACCCGATGGCGTGTGCGGGCGATCTGCGGCAACGCGTCGTCCCAGTTGTCCCCCGTCAGCAGGGCGACTTCGAGCGGATCGAGCGTCAGGTAGACCACCGTTCCGTCGATGACTCCCACGGAATCGGGCGAGATCTTGGTCAGTGACTTTGGATCGGCCAGCCAGCGTCCGTTGAGCACCAGCGTGGGCCCGGCCCGCAGCCAATCCAGATTGTTCACGTGGCAGCCGGGATGCTCCTCGCGGTAGACCTCGGCCAGTTCGTTGCGGACGAAGCCCGACCACTCTGTGACCGGCAGGAATTCCACGGCCCGCTCGCGCGCCCCGAAGTGCCCGCACAACAATTCGAACACCGGACGCAACAGTGCAATCGGGGCGAAATCTGTGGCCGCGTGATCTTCAAACAGCGCAATGCGCATCGTGGGTTCCCTCCTTGGAACATTCCCGGTTCAAACCGGCCGGGAATTTAGCCCGCCGGGGAGATTCGGTGAAGACCAAAGAGTGCCCCCGCGAGCCCGCGAAGCAATCGTCCCGTCGGCGGAGCGCCGGGCCGACGGTAG
>JAYTIB010000520.1:0-4396 GCA_043732205.1 Schlesneria sp.
CAGCGTAAGGGCGAACTCGGACGGCGGGCAGTGAAACAGCCCTTCCGAGTACGCCACCGGCGGCTGGATGCCCGTCTCCTCCAGGACCAGACGCAGCGTTTCCTTGGCGCGGACCGCGGTGGAACACAGCACCGCGTCCGGATGCAGGCTGTGTCGGCGGAGCAGTCGTCCTATGCGGTGTGCCGCCTTGGTTCCGCGCGGCTTCAGTGGCCGGTCGTGATCAGCGAGTGACGGATCGTCCCAGCTTGACTTGGCGTGTCGCAACAGCAGCAGGGTTTTCATTTGAATCAGAATCGCTTCTACGCCAACCAACAGCGATGGCGGGCGTCAGGAATGCCAGATGAATGAAACGAGGCTGGAGACCATCATTCCGGATTTCGTTTCCGCCAGAGAACTCTCGCGAGACTCACAGGGTCGACTTTGAAATGATCAATGCTGTCTTGATAGACAAAGTAGTCGTCTGCCAACCATACGATTTCCTCGCCAATGCGCTCAGGGACGTAGCGAACAATCCAATACTTCTCGCCTGCACGCTTGTAGCCGATTGTGCCCACAATCGCCTCAGCGAGGAAGCACCCTGAGTCGCGCCGCCTGTCGAAGTGAAATCGAAGTCGTTCCTCGTAGGTTGCGAGAAACTGTGCGCGGTCAGAACAATCACTGCGTTCGAGGTCACGGCACGCAAAGGCGATTGCGGGTGGATATGACTTGGCAGAATCAATAAGCCGTGAAAGTTCATTGGAAACGGGCTGTATTGTCTCAGGCAGCGGCTGTGTGTCGACAGGCTCGTATTCATACAACGCGAACTCGGCGTCCCTCCCGGGTTCGCAGAGCCAGAGGAAATTCGCGCCGGGCGGAAGGTCTGGCCCACGGCCCGGTTCCATCCGCGTAAAAGGAATGAGGCCGTAAATCATGCTGACACGACGTCCAAAAAATCAAAAGCGTCACTCATCCGTGCCGGGTGGCCGGTGTGGTTCGAACATGGTGAGCGCGGCGTGGTCCGCTTGTTCGATGGTTTGGACGGCGCGGTTGTACAACGCCTCCTGGCTGCGGATGACCGCCCCCGTGGCGGTCAGCTTCACCGGTTCGTAGCGTCCGTCGGGTAACAGGCGGCGCGATTTGACGTTGTCTTGAAAGTGCGTCTTCAGGATGGCCATCAGCTTGGCGCGGGCCGCCGGGTCTTCGACCGGGACCAGCAGTTCGACCCGTCGGTCGAGATTGCGCGGCATCCAGTCGGCGCTCGAGATGAACAGCCGTTCGTCGCCGCCGTGGTAGAAGTACAGGATGCGACTGTGCTCCAGGAAGCGGTCGATCACACCGGTGACCGTGATGTTTTCGGAGAGCCCCGGCACGCCGGGACGCAGGCAGCAGATCCCGCGGATGTTCAGCCGGATTTTGACTCCGGCCTGTGACGCCGCGTAGAGGGCCTCGATCATCTGTTCATCGACCAGCGAGTTGAGCTTCAACTGGATCTGGGCCTTCTGACCATGCCGCTTGCGTTCGGTTTCGGCTTCGATCATTTCCAGCAGTCTGTCGCGCAGGCCGATGGGGGCCATTTCGATTTGGCGGAATCGTTGCGGTTGCGAATAACCGGTGACCGTGTTGAAGAACGCGGAGGCATCCGCCCCCAGATCCTCGTTGCAGGTGAACAGCGACGCATCGCTGTAGGTGCGCGAGGTGATCTCGTTGTAGTTCCCCGTGCCGAAGTGGACGTAGCGCTGGATTCCCTGCGGCTCGCGGCGGACGACCAGGCAGATCTTGGCGTGGGTCTTCAGGCCCTTCACGCCGTAGATGACCTGCACATCGGCCCGTTCGAGGTCGCGCGCCCATTCGATGTTGCGCTGCTCGTCGAAGCGGGCCCGCAGTTCGACGATCGCGGTGACGTACTTCCCCTTCTGCGCGGCCCGCTTCAGCGCGACGACCATCGGACTCTTGGCGCTGGTGCGATACAGCGTCTGCTTGATCGCGAGCACATCGGGGTCGTCCGCGGCCGACTCGATGAAGCGGATCACCGGGTCGAAGCTGTCGTACGGGTGATACAGCAGGATGTCGCGGCGGGCGATCGCCGTGAAGATGCTTTCCGCGGGATCGATCTGCGGCGTCGGCTTGGGTGGCCAGGGTTCGTAGCGCAGCGCGTCGAATCCCTGCGAATCGGTCAACCGGAAGAAGGCGGACAGATCGAGCGGCCCCGGAATCGTGAAGACCCATTCGTCGGCGACATCGACCGCCGTTTGCAGGAACTCGCGCACGAGCGCGCTGCCGTGGTCGGCGACTTCCAGGCGGACGCACGCGCTTTGCCGGCGCGCGTTGACGATCTCCTGCATCTCGGACATCAGGTCCGAGGCCTGGTCCTCCTGCAGCTCCATGTCCGCATTGCGTGTGATCCGGAACGGCACGCACTCTTCGATGGTCTCACCGGGGAACAGCCGCGCCAGAAACCGGCCGACCACTTCCTCCAGCAGGATGAAGCTGAATCCGCTTTCCGAAGGGAGCGTGATGAACCGCTGGCGGTTGCGACCGAAGGGGACGATGGCGAACCGCGGGACATCCGATCCGGTCGACGGAGCCAGCCGCACGCAGAGGTTCAGCGACTGGTTGATCAGCAGCGGAAACGACGGCACGTCGGCGGCGGGGAAGAACACGGGCATGTCGGTGATGCCCGGCGACTGTGTTGCCACCGCGGGCTTTTTCTTCGACTTCTTTCGCAACGGACGCTTGTCGTCTTCCGTTGCGGTCGACAGCGCGATGGCCAGCGGCGTCAGGACCGGAAAGATCTCCTGTTCAAACAGGAGTTGAACATGTTGCGATTGGCGGTCGGTCAATTCGTTCCGCCGTACACGGCGCAGCCCCGCCTGGGACAGGGCCGGCTCCAGATCATTCAGGTAGCAGTGGTATTGTCCCTGCGCAAAGGCATGCATCCGGTCACCGATGGCCTGCAGTTGTTCGGCGGGGGTCAGTCCGGCGGGATCGGGACGCGCATCGCCGCCCGCTTGGACCAGTTGCAGGCTGCCCACCCGGACCATCGTGAATTCGTCGAGATTCGAAGCGGTGATCGCCAGGAATTTCAGCCGTTCGAGCAGTGGGATCGACGGAGTGCGGGCTTCCTCCAGGACGCGCTGGTTGAATTCCAGCCAGCTCAACTCGCGGTTGAAGAATCGTGATTCAGCGGCCATGCCAGAATGGTTTCCTTCGGGTCGTCGACAATTGGTGTACCATGCGCGGCCGACCCTTCGACCGTCACCGCAGGCGAACTCGGAATCTCCGGCAGATCTTAGGGATCGGGCAGACCTTTTGCGAATTACCCATGCGGTTGACCCGCGTTGGCGGCCGACGAAAGAGGGCGGCAGATTCTGCCGGAGATCGGCCGACCGCTGGTGTTGCGCGAACCTTCGCGCCTTTCGGGAGAGTATCGTGACAAGTGATCGGCATCCAACCCGCCGCATGCGGCCGTTGGCCATGTTCCTGTTCATCCTCTGCCTGGGGACACTGCGGCCGGTTTTCGCGCAGCCGGTTCCCGCGCCGCAGGCCACCGGGCGGTTCTTCGACCAGACGATCCGGGATGAATCGGGCGAGCACAAATACGTGGTCTTCGTCCCGGCCTCGTACCGGGACGACAGGCCGTCACCCGCGATCCTGTTTCTGCACGGGGCCGGCGAGCGGGGCAAAGACAACCGCCTGCAACTGACCGCCGGTCTGGCTCCGTTCGTGCATGCCCGGGCGAAGACGTTTCCGTTCCTCGTCGTGTTTCCGCAGTGCGAATCGTCGGAAGCGCGGATTCTGGAAGCCTGGCAGGCCAACAACCCCGACGGTCGATGCGCGTTGCTCGCGCTGGAGGACGCTTCGAAGCGCTACCGCATCGACCCGAAGCGCGTGGTCCTGTCGGGATGGTCGATGGGTGGCTATGGCGCGTGGAGCCTGGCGATCGCCGAGCCATCGCGGTGGTCGGCCGTTGTTCCACTGGCGGGTGGCGGGGATGTCCGCCAGGTCGCCGCGCTGAAGGACGTGCCGGTGTGGGCCTTTCATGGTGCGCTCGACCGGCTGGTCAAATCGGACGCAGACCGGCAGATGGTGGAAGGACTCAAGGCGGCTGGCGGAACCGCGACCTACACCGAGTTGCCGAACGTCGGTCATTACCTGTGCGATGCGGTCTATGGCAACGACGCCGTCATCCAATGGATGCTCAATCCGCGCCAGGTGCCCGCCGAACTGGGGACGGCGACGCTCGTCAAGCCCGTCGTGCCGATCACCGTGCCGTTCGTCCCCGCGGTGGAGATTCCTCAAGCCGTGGGCATTCGCCTGGGAAACGATGCACTCGCCGCGATGTCGTATGCGATTCCCCAGACGGTTCCAAAGGACATGCTGACCGGGCGCATCAACGACATGTTCGACAGCACCGTGG
>JAYTIB010000521.1:0-1582 GCA_043732205.1 Schlesneria sp.
GCTAAAATCTTCCCTTTTTCCGGTCCCGCAACAACGGGGCCGAAAATCACGTACCGACGGCCGACAGTATGACAGAGACACCCGCTTGTGTTCCCGAGACCTCCCAACCAGGATTCGTCGATCCGAAACAGGAAGAGTTGATCCTGGTTCTCGACTTCGGCGGACAGACGGCGCAACTGATTGCCCGGCGTGTTCGCGATCAAAACGTCTTCTGCCAGCTCGTGCGGCATGACCTGTCGCTCGAACGAATCCGCGAACTCAACCCGCGCGGCCTGATCCTGTCGGGCGGCCCCGCCAGTGTCTACGACAAGGGGGCGCCCTGCGTCGATCCGGCGCTGTTCCGCCTGGGCATTCCGATTCTCGGCATCTGCTATGGCATGCAACTCACCTGCCAAGCATTCGGTGAAGCGGTCAAGCCGGGTGCCAAGCGGGAATTCGGCCGGACCGATTGCCGCGTCGTCCAGTCCGATCCGCTGTTGCAGGGACTGCCGTCAACCACAACCGTCTGGATGAGTCATGGCGACCAGGCCGATTCCACCACCGGTTCGTTTGTCGCACTGATGGACACGCCGACCTGTCCGTTGGCGGCCGTCAAGCACGCCTCACTGCCGATCTACGGTCTGCAGTTTCATCCGGAAGTGACGCACACCACGCACGGCAGCCAGTTGTTGTCGAACTTCGTCAAGCAAGTCTGCGGTTGCCACGGCACTTGGAAGATCAGTTCCCTGATCGAACGCGAAGTGACGTCGATCCGCGCCCGCGTGGGCCACAGCCGCGTGATCTGCGGATTGTCCGGCGGCGTCGATTCGTCCGTCGTGGCCGCGATCCTGTACAAGGCGATCGGCCCGCAGTTGTCGTGCATTTTTGTCGACAACGGCCTGCTGCGCAAGGGGGAATCCGACAAGGTCCGCGACCGGTTCCAGAACCATTTCAAGACCGACCTGCATGTCGTCGATGCCAGCGAGCGGTTCTTGTCCGAGTTGTCCGGAGTCACCGACCCGCAACTCAAGCGCAAGATCATCGGCCGCGTGTTCATCGAAGTGTTCCGCAAGGAAGCCGAGTCCATTCCCGACGCGCGATTCCTGGCTCAGGGAACGTTGTACCCCGACGTCATCGAATCGGGTGCCAACGTGGACGGATCAGCGGCGACGATCAAGGCCCACCACAACGTCGGTGGCCTACCGGCGGAACTCGGCTTCGAACTGATCGAGCCGCTGCGCGACCTGTTCAAGGACGAGGTCCGCCGAATGGGGCTGGAGCTTGGCCTGACCGAAGAGCTGGTCTGGCGGCACCCGTTCCCCGGACCGGGCCTCGGCGTGCGCTGCCTGGGACCGTTGACCGCCGAACGCCTCTACAAGCTGCGCGAAGCCGACGCGATCGTCCTCGAAGAACTGCGGGCCGCCGGGTTGTACCGCAAGATTCAGCAGGCGTTCGCCGTGCTGCTGCCCGTTCATTCCGTGGGCGTCATGGGCGACGGCCGAACGTACGAAGAGGCGATCGCCGTGCGAGCCGTTCAGACCGACGACTTCATGACGGCCGACTGGTTCCCGATGCCGCACGAAGTGCTGGGCCGAATCTCGAC
>JAYTIB010000522.1:0-1577 GCA_043732205.1 Schlesneria sp.
TGGCCGGGAAGTTGGCGGCCGGCGTTTCAGATTCTGGGTGCGGTGGGGGTTGTCTGGGTCGTGCTGTGGTTGATGACAATTCGCAGTCAGGATTTGGGCGGAAGGGACGCCACTTCGGCCGACATCTCCGCCCGGCATGCGGCTGGCAAAACGGAGATTTCATTCCTGCATGTTGTCTGCTCGCGAAAGTATCTCACGCTGGTCGTCGTCGTCATTTGCATCAACGTCTGCTGGCACCAGTTTCGATTTTGGATGCAGCTCTTTCTGATCGAAGGGCGCGGCTACAGCAGACTGACGAGTCTGGATGTGATCTTCTGGTTCAACGTGATGACCGACATCGGCTGCTTGTCGGCCGGATTCGCAACCGCGTTGCTGGCCCGGCGCGGACAGACGCCGCACAGGGCACGGTGCTGGGTGTTTGGTGTTTGTGCGGTGTTAGTTTCGGCGGGGGCCGCAATCCCGTTGGTGAAGGACGCCGGCCCGGAACTGATTGCGGTGTTGATGGTCGTCGGTCTGGGCGCACTCGGTCTGTTCCCGTGTTATTACGCATTCACCCAGGAGCTGTCGGTGGCTCATCAGGGAAAGGTGACTGGATCGCTCGGCACAATCGCGTGGGTCTCACACTCCATTTGGGTTTGGCGATTCGGACGCTTGGTTGACGACACCAAGTCGTACGATCTGGGAATGTGCCTGGTGAGCCTCCTGCCGCTGGTGGCGATCACCGCGCTGCTGTTTCTCTGGCCGCGCGAACCATCGTCTGCCTCAGCCCCCGCGAGTTGAAGCCATCATGCCGCGCCTGTTTCTCGGCAACTTCGACTTTGAGCACCGGCTGGCCGCACCGACACGGCAATTGCCGGCGAAACTCGATCGCATCAATGCCGAACTGGCCACGTCGTGGCTGGCCATCGCGGATGACGGCGACTATCTCTGGACCCCGCAGTCGATTGAAGCCGGCTTCTTCGAACAGGCTGCCACCGGCGGACTGCCGCGCGTGATTCCAGTCGTCTCATGGAACGACGTGCCGCGCGATGTTGAATGCGTCCCGTGGGGCTGGACCGACGACATCCGCCGACTGTGCGACACGCACGGCTGGGTTCGCAACGATCCGCCCGACACGGCCGTTCGCGCGGCGAACTCGCGCCGACTGTCGGCAGCCTTGGAGCGGGAATGGCGCGTCGGTCTGGAATTCGCCGGGGAAGCATCGTCGATCGAACAGGTCGAGCGATTACTGTCGTTTCACGATCCGTCATCACGCTGGGTCATCAAGGCCGAGTTCGGGATGTCCGGCAGGGAAAGACTGCTCGGCGGCGGAATGCCCACGGCGGCAGATCGCAACTGGATTTCCAAGCGCTTGGCCGCGGGCGGCGTGGTCTTCTTCGAGCCGTGGGTCGAACGACTGGATGAAGTGGGAATTCAATTCCATGTGCCGTCCCGGGGTGACCCGCAATTCATCGACATCACACCCATGATCGTCAACCGGCAGGGCCAGTATGCGGGAAGCTGGTTTCAATCAGTGGAATCATCGCATTCCCGGTTCTTTCATGGTCCCGCCAGTTGGGATTCCGCGATCGACGTGG
>JAYTIB010000523.1:0-4375 GCA_043732205.1 Schlesneria sp.
TGGGATAATGCCGCACGTCAGGCAGGCCGCCGTCGCCGTTCCACAGGATGGAAACGACATCGAAGCGGCACCGCCGCTGCAGCCAGCCGCGGCGTTTCAGATAGGCCAGCGCCGAGCGGGTGATCTTTTGCTGTTTGACCGGCGTCACGGCTTCGGTCGGATCACCGGCCGCCGAAGTGGCGCGGGTCTTGACCTCCACGAACACCACGGTTTCGGAGTCGATGGCCACCAGATCGAGTTCACCGTACACGCCGCGCCACTGCCGTTCGATGATCCGAAAGCCGAGGCGCTCCAAGTGCCGGGCCGCCAGATCCTCGCCACGATCCCCCAAGCGGCGCGTCGTGCCGGGACGCGACCACAGCCGGGTGAGCCAACGCCACATGTCAATCACCCCAACATGTCCGTCACTTCAACTCGTTTATCCCTCAATCAAGCTCAGTCCCCAAACCCTACCGAGCTTGGCTCATTGGTCTCTCCACAACTCGACGATCGAGTCCCTGGTCGATGCTTGTCTCTTGGAGTGCGTCTCCGATTCTGGCATTCGCTGTCTCCCTAAATTTGCTGTCGATCTCTCATTTCAGGCGAAGAGGCGACAGCGAATTTAGGGAGACAGCGAATGGGAAGCCTGCGGAAACCTTCGTGACCGCAGGTTGCATCCGCAACTGGTTGTGAATCGCAGGCGGCTAAAAGGTGTGTAGAGACCAATGAGACAAGCTCGGTGGGGTCGCTTGATTGAGGGTTAAACGAAATCGATGAGTACTCAGGCAAGTACGGAGCGCACTCAAACCAAAACGGGCGGCAGCACGTCCGGCTTGCGACGGAAGCGTTGCGCCCGTGGAGGAAGACCTGTCAGCGACCCGCCTCAGCCGGTCTGGCCCTTGCGGGCCTTCTTGGCCTGGTTGGCGGCTTCGCGTTCGGCGGCGTCCACGCGTTCGACCAGTTTCGTCGCCTTCCCCACGCGGTCGCGCAGGAAGAACAGCTTGGCGCGGCGAACCTTGCCGTGACGCTTCACGTCGACCTTGGCGATCTTGGGGGAGTTGATCGGGAACGTTCGTTCGACACCCTCACCGGCGACGATGCGCCGGACGGTGAAATTCTCACGGGTGCCGCCGCCGCGGAGGGAGATGACGATGCCCGAGAAGATCTGGATGCGCTCCTTGTCGCCTTCCTGGATCTTCGTATGCACGTCGACGGTGTCACCAATTTCGAAAACCAGCCGATCCGCGCGGATGTGTTTCGACTCAACCAATGCAAGCATCTTGGGAATCATGTTTGTTTCCAATCTCAATCAGGGGGCGCGACCGGCCCGACCGTCACTCGTTTCAATCATCGCGACGGGTCGTCCGTTCGCGCCGTAATGTCCACTTCCAGCCAATTTCAGTCTGCGGTCGGTTCCCCGTTGGGAAAACCGCGCCGCAGTCTTGTTCGTTCTAGACTTTCCCGCTCCCTCCATTTGGCAATCTCACCGTGATTGCCGTTGAGCAGGATTTCAGGAACCGCCATTCCCCGGTATTCGCGAGGCCGGGTGTACTGGGGATACTCCAGCATTCCGGACACACTGAAGGAATCGTACTTGCTACTCGTCTCGTCTCCCAAAACGCCGGGCACCAAACGGATGACCGTATCGATGACCAGCATCGCCGGAACTTCGCCGCCATTGCAGATGAAGTCACCCGCTGAAATCTCCAGCGGCTTCAATCCCTCGGCGATCCGTTCATCGAAGCCTTCATACCGGCCGCACAACAACAACAGTCGTTCGTGTGTCGCCAGTTCCCGCACCAGGGACTGATCGAGCCGCCGCCCCTGGGGCGTCAGCATGACCAGTTGTCCCGGCGAAGTGGCGTCCGCCTGGACGGCTTCGACACACGCATACACGGGCGGGCAGGCGATCAACATCCCCGGCCCACCCCCGTACGGGGTGTCATCCACCTTCTTGTGGCGGTCGGTCGACCAATCGCGGATGTTCCAGAGCCGGACATCCACCAGTTGTTTCTCGATGGCCAGCTTCAACAGGCTTTGTTGAAGGTAGCTGTGAAACAATTCGGGAAACAGGCTGAGAACATCGAATCGCATCTCGGACGACCACACATTTTTTGCAGCGCCAGGTTACGAGCGGTACGACCGTCCGTGACATGGCACGCTGGATCATTCAGCAGGAGCTTCGGCGGGAGCCTCACCCTCGGCAACCGGTTCCGCCGGCGGCGCCGGTTCCTTCGGAGCCTGCATCGGCGGCGGTGCGGCGGCGACACCGAAGCGGTTGGTCTTCACCTTCTTCACCAGGGTGGCCACACGTTCGGACATGCTGGCACCGACCGACAGCCAGTAATCGACGCGATCCAGCTTGACGCTGACCCGCTTCGACTTGTCGGCGACCGACGTGTCGTACCAGCCCACTTCTTCAATGGCCTTTCCTTCGCGATGGACCCGTGAGTCCATCACGCAGATACGATAGAACGGGCGATGCTTGCGTCCGATCTTCTTCATGCGGATTCTGACTGCCACTCAAATCTCCTTCTGTCGAATTCCAACGGGTGCTGACAAATCTTGAGCGATCGTCGTTGATGAGTCCGGGGACTTGCGCCGTCCGGCTCATCTCGATTTCAGGGACTACCGGTTTTTCTTCTTCTGCTTCTTGGCCTCTTTGCGGGCCTTTTTCTTCTTCTCTTCGGCCAGCTTCTGGTTGGCCGGACTCTGCTTGGTGCTTCCCTTGACGGCCTGCAGGCTCGCACCGGGGTTCATCAAGCCACTCCCCGCCAAGTCCTTGACGGCGCGCATCCGGTCCATCATTCCCAGGCCGGCCATCTTTTGCATCATCCCGGCCATGCTCTGAAAGTCTTTGATCAGCCGGTTGATGTCCGCCGGTTCGGTGCCGCTCCCGCGGGCGATGCGATGGCGGCGGCTGCGGTCGATCCGGTCGGGGTTATTCCGTTCGAAGAGGGTCATCGAACTGATGATCGCGTCGATCCGGTTCATGTCGGCTTCGGCGTCGATATCCGGATTGGAATCCATCAAGCCGCCGAGACCGGGGATCATCTTCATCAGATCCTTCAGCGATCCCATCCGGCGGATCATCTTCATCTGGCTGCGGAAGTCATCGAGCGAGAACTTTCCGGCCGCCATCTTCTTCTGCTGGCGTTCGACTTCGTCGGCATCCATCTCGCGCTGGGCGCGTTCGACGAGCGAGACGACATCGCCCATGCCGAGGATGCGTCCGGCCATGCGGTCCGGATGGAACGGCTCGAGGCGATCGAGTTGTTCGCCCACCCCGACGAACTTGATCGGGACGCCCGTGACCTCTTTGACGCTGATCGCCGCGCCGCCGCGGGTGTCGCCGTCGAGCTTGGTGAGGATCACTCCATCGAGTTCCAGCGCGTCGTTGAAAGCTTTCGCGCTGTTGACGGCGTCCTGCCCGGTCATCGCATCGCAGACGAGCAGGATCTGATCCGGCTGGATCTTGCGGTCGATCTGTTCGAGCTCGTTCATCAACTCGGCATCGACATGCAACCGGCCGGCCGTGTCGAAGATGATCACATCGATGCCGGCCTGCTTGGCGGCGGCAAGGCCGTTGACGCAGACTTTGAACGGTGTGGTGCCGGCCGGCGGCTCGGAGTAGACCGGCACATCCAGTTGCTGGCCGATGATCTTGAGCTGCTCGATGGCTGCCGGACGTTGAAGGTCGGCTGCGACCAGCATGGGTCGGCGGCCCTGCTCTTTGAGCATCCGGGCCAGCTTGCCGCAGGTGGTGGTCTTGCCACTCCCCTGCAGGCCGCACAGCATGATCTTGTTCAGGCCGTCGCGCCGCAGGTGCAGCGAATGGTCCGTCGGCCCCATCAGGTTGCACAGTTCCTGATGGACGATCCCGACGATCTGCTGGTCGGGACGGAGCGATTTCAGAACCCGCTCACCAACCGCCTGCTCCGTACACCGCTGAATGAACTTTGTCGCGACGTCATAGTGAACGTCGGCTTCCAGCAGCGCCTTGCGGACGAGAACCAATCCGTCGCGAATGTTGGACTCGGTGAGTTTCCCACCACGTCCCAACATCGACAGCGCGGACTGCAAGCTGCTGGATATGCCTTCAAACATGTTCACAAACTCGGGTTCTGGAGGTCCGGAGCATGCATCACGCATGGCACCGCTTGGGCGGTGATCCAGGCACACTGTGGCACCCAGGATCCGGGACGGGCCGCGTACTATAAGGAGGAGGAGGCCGGTTGACAACCAGCCGCGACGGCAATTTCGAGGTCGTCCGCGGTCCCGAGCCGTCGCCGTTTTGAATCTGGGCCAACCGTAGGGTGGGACCAGCGGCGCTTCGCCGCGCCGGCCCACCATCATTGCCGGCGATTTCAAGCGGGTGGGCCGGCGCTCGACGCGA
>JAYTIB010000524.1:0-4372 GCA_043732205.1 Schlesneria sp.
GAAGACGTAGGCTCGGTTCGTGTGACGGATTGCTTCCATCAACAGGTCCAGCGAACGGTGGTAACGGCTGACGATCTTGTCTTCGGGGACGGGATGGCCTCCCTGTTTGACTCGATTCTGCACGCGCGAAATATTGATCGCCGGGTCATCGGTCGCGATGAAGTACAGATACGTTCGATAGCCGAGTTGCCGGGCCTGTTCCAGCAGTTTCACTTTGTCCGGAGACGACATCACGGTCTCCAGCGTGAATGAGGTCTTCTGCTTCAAGAGTTGCTGGCGCAGAAAATCCGCCGCGGCCGACGCGAAGTACGAGTTCACGGCGACATGGGAGAAATCGACGCGCCCGTTCGTGGACCTGAGCTTGCCCACTGCGGGAGCCAGCCCGGCACCAATCAGGAACTTCGATTGCTGGAAGAATGCCAGCAGTCGGGAGTCCATGTCGGAGTCGGCAGGCACACCGAAATCTTCGACGACCAGAAACCCCTGTTGTCGAATTTGGGCTTCGATCTCATCGGGGTTCAGGTAGACGCCGAGCAATTCGGGAGGCAGCACCGTCTTGAGCGTGCTTTTCCCGGAGCCGTTTGGTCCGGCAAACATGCGCAGGCGAGGCGTCACCGTCTTCATGGGATCGTGAACTTTCGACCTGGCTCAGCCGGAGTGGGCGGTGTGATGGACTTGACGAACCTGCGTTGCCCGTCAGGAAAAACCTCATAAATCGCGCCGTTCTCCGAGACGACGACGCTCAGTCCCGCCTGCACGGCTTGCTGATACGCCTTGGAAAATGCGGCACCCGACGCCGCAGGGTATTCGCGTTCCAGTTGCTCAAATTGCTGTTCATCGAGTGACGGTTTGGTATTCGACATCGGAGTTCTTTCAAATTTGAGGCAGCGACCCGCACGGCATCATACCAACCGCGTCCGGCCGGTGAGGAGTTCCTGCATCATGGCCCGCTTGCGATCCTCTTCTTCCCCTTCGGTGATTTCCTCGAACTCAGAATCGCCCTTGGGCAATTCGGCTTCGTTCAGGCTCAGCTTGGCGATGCGGCTTTCGTAGTCGATCGGCACCGTGGCCTTGTCGATCACGGCTTGCTGGATGTCGTAGACCGAGACGTACTCGCCGAAAACGGCCCGCGTGTTGGCGTCGTGCTGCTCGATGGGCGTGCCGGTGCAGCCGATGGCCGATCACTGTGAATTCGATAGAATGTTGCCTCAATCAGAACAAGATCGTTCGGCTCGGCCCGCAATCACAGTCCCTTGGTTTTGTCGGAAGCATTCACGTCGTTACGGTGGACCAGCGGAATCATGGCTCAACGGAATAAGTCCAACTCACTGGCAAAGAATGCGGGGTATGACGATCTGTTGTCCGGCATTTCGGAATTGCTGGACGCCGCTCGCCGCACGGTCGCTCGCCGGGTCAACGGTGTTTTGACGGCAACCTACTGGGAAATCGGCCGCCGCATCGTCGAACATGAGCAGGGTGGACAGCATCGTGCTGACTACGGCGAGCAAGTCGTCACTCGTTTGGCAGCAGACTTGACCCGGCAACACGGACGGGGCTTCTCCAAGTCGAACGTGTTTCTGATGCGGGGCTTTTTCCTCGGCTGGGAGATTTTCCAGACACCGTCTGGAAAATCAGAAGCACGGGCCAAGTTCGGTGGCAACTCAATTGTCCAGACACCGTCTGGACAATCTGCGGCGTTGATTGAGACGTCGAACTCGCAGGCTCTTGCATCGACTCTGCCGAACGAACCGGCGAATGTCTTCACACTCTCGTGGTCGCACTATGTTCGGCTCTTATCGGTCGAGAAACCGCACGCTCGGGCCTTCTATGAAGCAGAAGCGATTCGCGGCGGCTGGTCTGTTCGTCAACTCGACCGGCAAATCAGCACGCAGCTTTTCGAGCGAACGTCACACTCGAAACGGCAGAGCGCCTTGTTGGCCAAGGCTCAAGTGCCGCAGCCGGAAGATGCCGTTTCCGCCCAAGACGAAATTCGCGATCCGTATTTGTTGGAGTTTCTGAACCTCAAGGATGAGTACAGCGAATCGGAACTCGAAGACGCCTTGATCCGGCATCTCGAATGGTTCCTGTTGGAACTTGGCAACGGCTTCACGTTCGTCGCCCGTCAGAAGCGCATCCGGATCGGCACCGAGTGGTATCGCATCGACCTCGTGCTCTATCACCGCGTGTTGCGCTGTCTGGTGCTCATCGATCTCAAACGCGGCAAGTTCACCCATGCCGACGCCGGGCAAATGAACCTCTACCTCAACTACGCCCAAGAGCACCTGACTTTTACCGGCGAGTCAGATCCAATCGGCATCATCCTGTGCAGCGACAAAGACGACGCCGTCGTGAAGTACGCCACCGGCGGCATCAACGCCAAAGTCTTCGCGTCCAAATACCTGACGGAACTCCCCAACGCAGACGCTCTGCGCGCCGAGTTGATCACGACCCAAGAGTCCATCTCTCGAAGGCTCGAAGAGCGAAAACCATCGCAATGACTCTGACCGGCGAGAGCCACCCAACTTGAACCGCTCTCCCAGGCATGTTGCCGTACTTGAACCCAAACGCCGAAGCGTTGCTCCGGCGTCTGGACTTGCGGAATGTACTGCGTTCCGAAGCCGCCGCTCGAAGTGTTGGACCAAGCCTTCGGCGATCAGGCGAATCCGTTTCTCGCTGCCGACGAGTGCTTCCAGCGCGGCCCACTTGGTCTTGAGCTTCTGCTTGCGGTCCTCGTCTTCCTCTTCGGTGATTTCCTCGAACTGCGATTGTTCGCCACCAATGACGGCGAATTGGTCAGCAGCACTTTCCGAAACGCCTCATCGCGGGCTTCGGCTGGAATCTTCAAATTCAGGCGGACGATGGCCTCGTGGAGTCGTCCCGCCAGCACCACATCGCCAAACGAATCACGATCGGCAGCCGATTCACGCGGTGCCAGGTCGGGGCTGGAAGCGACGGCGCAGCCCAACTCCCGAACCATGAGAGAGCGGATTCTTCGACCGTTGATTCATTGACCGGCGTATTCATGGTTCAAGCTCGAATTGACAGGTTGAAGGAAGAACGGAGTCCCGACGCCGTCCACTTTCGCAGTGGGCGGCGTCAGTGATTTTGGCGTCTGCTCCCTCCGCTGCGTGTCTTCCCGGTTTTGCGCTGAAATGAGCAAGTTCTTGTTTTCCATAGGTTTCGGCTGCGTGCGGCTGTGTGCGAGGGTTTGCGCTGAAATGAAAACTCACGCCCAGAAGGGGACGTATCGGGAATTGAGGTTTCACGCTCATTCCGGACTTTGTCGCGATTCCAGGCACGCCACCTCAACCATTGCTGCATCCCGACACTTTGTCGGGATTTTTGTCGGGACTCGGACTTTTCGATGAATTCAACGTCTCGATCCCGACACTTTGTCGGAGTTTTTGTCGGGATTCTTAGACTTGCGCCACTTCGTATCGCGTTGAAGGCCCCTTACCCACACGCCGTATCAACTTGACATCCACGAGCTTCTTCAGAATCCGCTGTGTTTTCCTTTCGTCGAATCCGGCGTGAGTCTGAAGTTCAGCGCTGGTCGCGGAACTTCTGTAGTTCAGGAATTCCCAGGCATCCCGTTCATCTTCATTGAGCGAAGCAAGCACTTCAGAAGGCAACGTGTGTGTCACGCCTTCACGACTGCGATACAACGTCAGTACCAAATAGGGGGCTTCCCAACTGTATTTCGGCAACGGAAGGCCAATTTCCTCGGCGCGATTCTTCATCGACTTCAGGCCCAGCCCACGCTCTTCGGCCAACTCCATCTTGGCAAAGACATAGTGAAGGACGGGATTGCGGCTCAGCATCGGCGCGTTGAACGACTGGAGTTGTTCCAACGTGATCGGCTCGATTGGCCCGCCCGGACTCTTCACCACAATCGTGTCGGGCGTGACGATCAACTGGCACTTCGCGCCCGTGATGTCGTAGTTCCGATGCACAAGGGCATTGACGATCCCCTCACGGACGAGTTCAAAGAAACTGTCTGCCGAGTTCTTTCGACGGGCGTTGCTGCGGTCGATCGGGTTTGGAAGCTTGTCTTTCAACCAACGAATGGCCTCATCCGGCGTGCTAACCATTGGGCCGTCAAAATCACGAATCTCCTCCTGTCCACCGGCATCGTGGATCGTTCCGAGCAACCCGGCCTGCGGCAAGACAGCGCGAGGTGACTTGCCGAACAGCAGCAGTCCGAATCCAGCGGGAACAAGCTTCTTCCCTTCCTGCCGCAACAATCCCTGTTGGACCAGACGACGATGAAACTCCTCGGAGCCGCTCTGCTTCGGGAACTTCTCAAACGACCGATAAAGTTTCAGCGCGTCCTCCGCGAAATCTCGCAGGTCGGCAGTCGCAACCGAATTCT
>JAYTIB010000525.1:0-4372 GCA_043732205.1 Schlesneria sp.
CATCGTCCGCGCCGCTGCGCGGTACTCGGGTTTTGACCAGGGCCAGTCGGACCAGACGGTGTCCGCTTCATCGGCCGCCTGTTGGGCCAGTTCGCTGACCCGCCGTTTCGGTTGGATCGTCTTCAACAGGATCTTGTGATACTCGACGACGAAGCCGTACAGCTCGCGCTGGACGGGCGAGTAGCTGCCGTTCGCGGGCCACATGCGGCCGATGTCGCTGGTGTAGCCACCGACGTCGGGGGCGTAGTCCATCAGGACCAGGTCGCCGCTCTGCAGGATGCTGTCGTTGCGATAGTAGTGGGCGTTCCAGATGTTCGCGCCGCTGGCGACGATCGGTCGATAGCCCGGTCCGCGGGCGCCGCTGCGCAGGTAGAGGTAGTCCGCCGCCGCAGCCAGTTCAAATTCAAAGTGACCTGGTCGCGTCAGCCGCATCGCTTCGATCACCGCCCCCGCGGTCAGTTTTCCCACACGGCGCATCAGTTCGATTTCGCGGTGACTCTTGATCAGCCGCATCCGGTCGAGGATCGGCGACAGGTCGTGAAACTCCGCCTGTGGACAGACGGCGGACAACTTCTGAACGAGCCACTGCTCGGTCGATGGCCGACCGTCCCACGGATCGGCTTCGATCTGTTCGCGCGCATGCCGCAGCGTGTCGCGACTCGCCTGACGCCCTTCCGCCGGGGCGTGGGGAGTAAACAGCCGCGTTGCTTCCCGGATGTCTTCCTCCAGCCGTTCGAGCGGTTTCACATCGTCAACGCCCGTCAGTTGCCGGACGCGGTCGGCGTCGCTCGCGTTGAGTTGCGGGCCTTCGCTCCGTTCGAGTTTCGCATCGCGCCGCGGCAGATAGAGCGTCGTCCAGCGCATCTTACTGTCGACCAGCAGATACGCCTGCGGCACCTCGACGCCGCACAGGTAATAGAACTCGTTCGTCTGCCGAAACCGGTCAAACGCCCCGGTCGCCGATCCACCCGCGATGACCGCTTTCGCATCGCCAATCTCCTGGCAGACCCGTTCGCGCCGACGTTCAAATTCACCGTGGGGGAAGTCGGTTTGGTAGTGCGGCTGCGACATCGGAATTCCGCTCAGACTGATAACGCTAACGTGGCCCTCTGGGCTGAAGGCGGACGAGCATTCTTCAGCCCAGAGGGCGGCAGATGGTAGCCCACGGCGTTAGCCGTGGGAATCGTGCGGCACGCGCGATCAGCCCGGAGGGCGACACATCGAAGGACATGGAAGAGTCATCGAAGTATCGCCCTCCAGGCTCAGGTGAAATCTGCGCAACTCAACCCTTGCGCCGTGGGCTACCATCTGCCGCCCTCCGGGCTGAATAGACGATCACTTCCGCTGTCAGGTTAGCACTGTAGGTTTGGGATGTGTCATAGGAGGGTTCAACGATCCCGTCCCCGACCTTTCGTTGCGTCCAGCGGCTTCGCCTTGTGCTGCGGGAGGCATCATGGTCCCGGAAACCGAAGATGCTTCTCCAAAAACTCGAACGTTCCCTTGCCGTTGATCTCGTGCAGGCCGTCGAAGAATTCGATCTCGGTGCGGTCGCCGATGCGGAGCGTGTCGTACAGGCGGCGGACCTTCGCGTATTCGTAGGCGACCCACTCGTCCGGCGCGACGCCGTCGCCGTGGCCCCGTTCGACCATGAACGGCCGCGGGGCCAGCAGTGCAACCATCTCGGCATAGTTGAAGGTCGAGCCCATGTCGAAGTACGGCATCTCCCATTCGACCGTGAACATGAAGCTGTACTTGGCGTCGGTCGACGCGATCTTGCGGGCCCAGTCGTTGAAGTCGGCCGAGCAGATCGACAGGCAGTAGCGGTCGAGCAGCGGCGGGATGCGGACCGCCGTTTCGCCGCCATAGCTCAGGCCGTAAAACGCGATCCGGGTCCGGTCGACCTGCGGCAACGACGACAGCCAGTTGAGAATCTGCTGATGTTGCGCGTGGATGAATGAAAACAACGACCCCTTCACCGAGTTCGCCTTGCGGCTGAGGAACCGGTACTTGTCCTCACCGCGATATGGATTGTGCGGTGCGAACACGATGAAGCCCCGCTCGGCGAGTTTGGCGGCGTAATCGTGGTACGCCTTCTCATTCCCTTCGATGACGGTCTTCGGAACGCCGTTGCGTCCATGCTGGCAGACGACCACCGGTCGCTGTTCACCCGGCTGCAGATCTTTGGGCAGCATCAGCACTCCCCAGGCAAAGACATCCGGGAAGACATCCAGCACGACCTCGTAGCCGACCCACTTCTCGCGGTCGTAGATCTTGCGAGTCTGGGGATTGGCCGGCTGCAAACGGTCTTCGAAACTTCCCAACACTTCGTCACGGAAGTAGTCGCGATACTTGTCGGTGGCTTCGACGAAGGCCTCGGCCGAGCGAGGCTGGGACATGTTCTCGATGGGAAAGTATTTCGCGCGGGTGTGATCGGATTCGCGCACCAGCCGCTGAACGAATCGCTCCAGTTCGACCACCTGGCGATGCTGGCGCTCCGCGGCGTCAGGCTTGTGGTCGGCCGGACGACCGGGCGACGCGACCGACGGCGTCAGCGAACCGGTCACGCCGAGCGACTTGAGGATCTGCGCCGCAGCCTGACTGCCGAGCGGTTCGACCGGCTGATTGGGCTTCGTCGGATTCGAAAGCAGCGTCCGTTCCTGGAAGCCGCCGGGGATCAGTTGATTGATCCGCTGGAATTCCCCTTTGACCGAATCAAAGGTCGGTGTGGCAATGCGACCGGCCGCGGCACCACCGCGCCGTCCCTGCTGCACGGGAGGTGGTCCGTCGACACGCGGCGAAGTGCTGTACTCGACGATCAACGAGCGCGGCGCGACCATCGCCCCCAATTCGGCGTCACCGAATTCGCGTGTCAGCGCCCAGACGTGCCGGTAGATCGGTTCCTCCCACGGTCGCAGGCGCGCATCGAAATACCCGCTAACCAGACAGCCTTTCAATCGCGTGTCGACCGCGGCCGAATACAGTGCGATCAAACCACCCTCACCGTAGCCGGCGACGGCGACCTTCGCGCTCTGGCCATGCCGGGCTTCAATCCAGTCGGCGGCGGCCAACACCTTCTGCACTTCGAATCCAATGATGTGCCGGCCCATGTGGTAAGCCTGCCGCCAGATCCATTCCCGGTGCGGCTGATTGGTGAAGGCGACCTTGTCATTGCCCGACCAGCGATCGGTCCGGTCGATCAGCACGGGGATCAGCACCTGCACCCGGGCCGAAACCAGATCCCAGACAAACCGCTGAAAAGGATTGAGCACCAGATCCTCGGGCGTCTGACCGGCATCGGGCAGGACGATGACATGCGCGACGGGAGCCTGGATCGGTTCGATCAGCAACCCTTCGGCCGTCACGCCATCCAACACGGTCCAGCGCACGCGATAGACACGGCCGTTGGGACGCTCGGCAATCATCGCCGGCTTGTCGTCTTCGGCAATGCGTTCCAAGTGGACCGGCACCCGCGGATCAACCAGCCCGATGATCTTGCGAAAGCGCTGCCGGTTGGGAGCGATCGATCGTTCGTACGTCTCGGGGGACGACGCATCGCGCTGCCACAACAATCCGCGCGCGTCGATCGCCGAGGCGATCTTTCGCTCCACAAACGTGTGCAGTCCGTCCATCATGCGGTCGGCCAAGTCGCCCTCCCACGTGAGCGGTTCGGTATCGGGGAGTTGATCGGGAAAGTCGTCCGCCTGCGCGACGGACAGGCACGACACCAGACAGATTCCAATCAGCATCAAACGAGACATCGCAGCGCTCCTTGCGGTCGGGTCCATCGCAGTCGGGGTCATCGGCAGTTCCAGAGACCAGCCACACACAAGGTAATCGATGTGGTGGAACATTCACTCTCAAAACCCCATCTGCTGCCGGCCGAGTTCGGTCAGATCGTGTTCCGTCGCGCGGCCCTGAAAATCGACCTCGAAGTCCATGGCCGCGAAGTCGGGTGCCGAGCGGCCGGCGAGAAACGTGGCCTTCTGTTGCGGAAGATAGGCGCGGTTCTTCGCGCAGTCCGGGGCCGAGCCGATGTAGATGACGCTCGCGTCTTCCTCGCCGGTGTGCTCGTCGCCGACAGCGTGGCAGACGTCGGGATGCCACCAGACCGTGTCGCCGGGTTGGACTTCCGGGATCGAGACCAGGCCGGGAATCAACTCTGGGTGCCATTCGGGACTGACGCCGAGGGCGCGGCCGGGCTTCGCGCCGCAGAGGTCGTCTTCGGCGACGTCGTCCTGCAACGCGCGCAGCAGCACGTACGAAATGCCGTCCGCGATCGGGATCAGCCGCAGCGTCCCATCGCGCGGTCCCTGCCGCGTCAGCGCCGTCCAGCCCTGATAGGTGCGGAAGACGCTGCACACGGCGGGCGAGG